>JAFGFR010000328.1 GCA_016930955.1 Victivallales bacterium
AACGCAAGGCATGTGAGGAGGCAGACATGAGCTTCACATAACGGCCAGCTTCACATAACTCTTGTTATGTTGAGCTCAACATAACAAGAAGTCTGACTTTCCAGCCTACCTCTCGGCCAAGGCTCCCGGCCAAGCATAGTAGAACCCGCCCTTGACAGCCCCGAGAGACCGCAGGGCAGGCATATCCACAAGCGATATCCTTCCCCCTTCGGAGCGAGAGGTGGAAGTGTTGTAGATGTTGTCGTTGGGATAGAACTTCCTTCGGTAGACCACGACCCTGGCATCCTCCGGGATTCCCGCCAGACTCTTCGCCTGAGCTATTGCCTCGTCAAGATAGCATATCCTGTCGATCATGCCAAGCTTGAGGGCCTCTTCCGCGAGGAATACCCGCGCAGTCCCGATAAGACGCATGTCATCCTCGCCGATCGTCCTGTGCTTCCTCAAGGCTTCCATGAACTTGGCGTTGAGCTTCTGGATAACGCCCTGGAAAAGCTTGTCCTCATCTGCCGTGGCAGGCCTAAACGGCGACCCCATGTCCTTGTTCTCGCCGGACTTGCTGACATCCATTCCTATCCCGATCTTCTGCATCAGCCCTGAAAACTGAGGCCTAAGGAAAACACACCCCACGGAGCCTGTCACGGTCGTCGGATGGGCAGTGATAAGATTTGCGGGCAGCGCCGCCATATAAGCACCCGAAGTGGCGAAATCCATCATCGATACCACGACCGTCCTCCCCGTCCTCTGCTTGAAGGAGTTGATCTCGTTGTAGAGTATATCGCTGGCCGTGACGAGGCCGCCTGGGGAGTCTATCTTCAACAGTACAGCCTTAATGTCAGCGTCCCTTTCAGCGCATTCAAGCTGGGCAACGATATTCTCAAGATTTCCCGGATGCTCGGCGACCAAACTGAAGTCGGCATGATTGGCTATCATCCCCTCGACTGAGATGACGAGCACCTTCTCCCTGGCGCTGCCGTCGAGCAGGCACTCCCTCAGAGGCTCCGTCTTGCCTGTGAAGAAGTTGAGCCTGACACTCGTGCATCCGCAGACAACAAGCGTGAGCAAGGCGACAACCCCCGTGGGGATTCCGAAAGCAATAGACCTCATCTTTTCACCTCCAATAAAATGATTTTTTTTCAAGAGCCGATTTCAAAACTGCCCGTGGCCGCGCGGCCTGCCGCGCCTGCGCTCCCAACGCATGGACCACGTTCGGCTCCTTCTTCCGGAGGATAACGAATCCCGGCAGCCCGACGATCCCGAAACGGTCGAGAAGCCTCCTTATGTCAGGGTCGGAAATATCCTCCGCCTGGAACTTGACAAAAACAAAATCCCCGAGCCTCTCGATAACCTCAGGCTCCTTCATCGTCGTCCTGTCCATCTCAAGACAGTTCTTGCACCATGTTGCCCAAAAGTCAATGAGAACCGGCTTCCCGCTTGCAGCTGACTCCTCCAGCGCGCTTTCCAAGGCCAAAAAAGAGGTTTTTCCCGCCCCGACGGAAGAATAAGAAAATAGAGAAACCCCGAGGTAGGCATAATAGACGGCAACCAAGACGATGAAAGCTCCCATGATCTGCTTCACCCGGATCATCCATGCCCCCGGCTTGGGCAAAAACTTTATTCCCGCGCCGGCGAAGGGCCATGGGAGAGCCATTCCGACTCCAAGCACAAGCGGAAGCAACAGCCCGGAAAGACTGCCGGCGGCATATAAGGCCGCAGAGTGCAACAACACGGCAATGACAACGGGAGCCACGCAGGCACCTGCAAGCAGCGCAGCCAGAGCCCCGAGGAAAAAAACCGGCAGCAAAGAGCCCTTCCCGGGCTTGATCCTCGATAATGCAGGGCTGAATATCGAGAAGTCTATTGACACGATATCAAACATGGCGGCAGCAAGCACGAAGAAGACTGCGGATACAGCCAGGTTAAACCACCCTGTGGAGCTAAGAGTCCCAAGCCTCGCCCCCCCGGCAACGCTCACTATCCCCAGCACCCCGTAAGCAAGCGATATTCCAAGCGCATATACCGCCCCTCTGACAAAACCGCCGCCCCTGCTGTCACTAACGCTTCCAGCACCGATGATCGCCAGATTCACGGGTATCATAGGAAGGACGCAGGGGGTCAGATTGAGCATCAGACCGCCGATGAGAACGAGGATAATGACCGCCACAATTCCCTTGCCCTTAAGGGGATCTGCCTCGCCGGAGGAGGATGCAGAGCTGTGGTCACGTAGGAAATCGAGCAGCTGCTTTTTGTTCATGTACCCTCCACCGGAGCGTAAAACATTAAAGTTCTCAAGCTCTTGATGGACACGCGAGGATACAACGGCCAAGGACGAGTCTGAAGAATCCGATACCTCGATTGCCGCATCTTCAGGAATCCCGACACCAGACGAACTTAAAGAACTCAAATCAAAAGACACATTGGAGGGCAAATAGCATATACCCTCATGCTCCGGCGTGGTCTTCCTGCACCCCTGGTAGTCAACACTGACAGAATATTCGGCATCGTCAAGGGGAAGGAATTTCCACGCATGCCGGCCAGCTGCAAAAATCGGACCCGAACCGAACTCGTCACCATGCACAAGCACCTCAGGCCAGGACTCAGCCTTCAAAGCCTTGCCGCCAGCCTCGCAAACAACCTCAGTCCTGTCGTCGGCATAAAGATAATGCCCCTCAAGGATCTCGACCTCTACAACAATCAGGCCATCATCATTATAGCGGACATGCCACGCAAAAGGCTCAGAATCAGAACCTCCATTGCCATAAGCAATGGCATAAAAGCCAAATATAAATGCCAAGATTGCAGAGCCAATTGCACAACTGCGCGTGAACCACGTTGACGACGCAGGCGCAGAAGGCGATGCCTCCACCCCAAGCCCTTGGGCGGCCACGGGGAGTTTTACAATTGGCTCCAAAGACTATTGCTCTTCGAAATCTTCTTTTGTAACGCCGCACTCCGGGCAGACCCAAGTGTCGGGGATGTCATCGAAAGCGGTCCCGGGGGCAATCCCGCCGTCAACGTCACCAGACTCAGGATCATAAACATACCCGCAAACATTGCACACATACTTCTTCATACTTAATCCTTCCGTAAAACAAAAACTTCAAATGGAACTATTCACCCTGCCCTACAGGTGTGTACATTCTCTGCCCGAGCTCCCTGTCAAGCAACATCAAAGCATCAGGAGAACCTTTCGAAAGATCAATCTGCTGTATAACTCCTAATGCATTCGCCTCCTCCTCGACCTGCTCGGAGACAAACCACTGCATTCGCGCATTTGTCGCATGGTCATGCTCCTCGATAGCCAGGTCCACAAGGTTGTTTATGTTCGAGGTGACCTTGCGCTCATGAGACAGCGCATCCTTAAAGACATCCCCGGAATCACGCCATGTGCTCTTCGGCTTGGGAACCGCATCATAAAACACATCCGACCCACAATCGTGCATGTAAGCATAAAACATCGAGGCATGGTCAAACTCCTCCCTCATCTGGACATTCATCCAGTTGGCGAAACCATTCAGGTTCTTAGACTTGAACCATGACGACATCGCCGCATAAATGTACCCAGAGTAAATCTCGAAGTTGAACTGTGCATTCAACGCCTTAGCCATCTTCTTGCTCAACATCTCACACCGCCTTTCTTTTCTTTGTTCGCCTTTACTTCTCTAAAACCGCAATGCCCACACCTGCCGGTAAACTCAAGGCTGTAACCTTCAAAACCTCCCCGCACCCGCAACAAATCAAGCTCGTCAAATACCCCATCAATCACTGCATCATCAATGTCAACAAGCCTGCCGCAACCCATACACCTCATATGGCAATGACGACGGGTATCTGCGTCAAAACGACTCTTGTCCCCTGATATCTTCCTTACAATACCCTCCCGCGACATAAGCTCAAGGTTACGATACACAGTGCCAAGACTTATGCAAGGAAGCAAATCCCTAAGCTTCGCATAAAGCTCGTCCGCCGTAGGATGACTCCTGTCAATACCCAACTGCTCCAAAATCAACCGCCTCTGCAGTGTGTTACATAGCTTCATGCCGATAACAATAACTATTATCAATGATTTGTCAAGCCCTTTTCCGAAAATAATCACCTCTTCCGCGGGTTCTGTGGCTAAAAAGCATTTTTGGATGCAAATGCCACGCCGATGCAAAAGAGGATATTCCTGCCTGTTCCAGGCAGAAGTTGAGCGGATCGTGCAACTCTACTAAACGTTGAACCGTATTTCGATTATGTCGCCGTGCCGCACGACATAGTCACGGTCAACCAGTTTGGCAAGACCTTTGGCGCGTGCATCGTTGAGGTTGTGCGCCTCCCCGTAGTCGTCGATGTTCACGATCTCACCCTTGATGAAGCCCCTAGCCAAGTCTGTATGAATCTTCCCAGCGCAAGTCACTATGTCGGAGCCCTCCCTGATAAACCATGCGTGGACCTCAGGCTTGCCGGCGGTGTAGAAAAACATCACGCCAGCCTTCTCCATCACTTGTTCGATCAGCTTGTTGATCTCCGGGGAGGGATCGTCCAGGACAAGCACCGGCTTCCAGCTCAAAGGGGCAAGCTCATTCAGAATCTTGCCCTCTTCAGCAGAAACCTCCATATCGCAAAGAGGACTATCACCCTCCATAAATGCCAGACAGCTCCGCAGGAAACCCACACCCCCCCCCTCCCCTCCGAGACGCTCTATACGCCTCTCAAGCTTCTCCATGTCAAGCACAAGAAGATCAAGAAGCTTGTCACGCAGCATCGCTATTGCATCGGCGACATCATACCCCTCAAGCACAAACTCGAAAAAATATGGCGACACCTTCTTCGGCTCGAACTTCTCCTCGAGACGCTTCAATATCGGATCGGCATACCTCACCTTGCCCTCGGGAAGCTCCATGCCTCCATAGCCTATTTTCATACTCGAATCTCCGTCTTGTCATACTATTTCCCGCATTTCGGCCTTTCACCGCTGGATTAATTCCCTCCCCTAAATTACAGTATCAGCGTGCATGTTGCCAATTGATTGGCGGCTATTTCACGAACTTTTGTTTTCGTAAGGAGACCTTATAGATGCCAGCTTCCCGGCAAAACCTTCTGAGAAAGGCCTTCGTGCATGTCTATACCGGCAACGGCAAGGGCAAGACCACCGCCAGCCTCGGGCTCGCCCTGCGTGTCCTGGGTGCCGGAGGCAAAGTCTTTTTCGCACAGTTCATCAAGGGAGGCATCCTGTCGTCTGAGTTCAATGCATTGCTTGAATTCCCCGATTTCACGCTCAAACGCTACGGGAAGGGTAGATTCCTTAGGGAAAAACCCTCTCCAGAGGACATCGCAATCGCCAGAAGAGGACTGGAGGAAGCTTGCGGGGAGCTTTCCAGCGGAAGGCACGACCTTGTAGTCCTGGACGAGCTTAACGGTGCCATGGCCGCCGGCCTGTTCTCCGTCGGCCATGCATTGAAGGCAATTTCCTCCAGGCATCCGAGCACAGAACTCGTGATCACCGGGAGAAACGCGCCTGAGGAGCTGATTGATTCCGCCGACCTCGTGACCGACATGTCCCCTGCCAAACACTACCTCGATGCCGGCATAAAGGCCAGAAAAGGAATCGAATTCTGACACCTTGGCCAGCACTATCAAATAAAATTTTGGAGGAAAACATGGATTACTGCAAGAAGTTCTTGATCACGCCGGGCACAAAAGTCAAACTAGACCGGATAGACCCAGAGGATACCGCCGAGTTCAAAAACAAAAAAGCAGCCCTGAAACGCCTCGGGCAAAACAAGAAGCAACTGGCCGAGCTGCAATACTCACTCTACGCCGAGAACAAGCAGTCTTTGCTTATTGTCCTCCAGGCGCTCGATGCCGGCGGCAAGGATGGGACTATAAACCATGTGCTCGCACCGATGAACCCACAGGGCTGCAGAGTACAAAGCTTCAAGGTGCCGAACAATGTCGAACTCGCTCACGACTTCCTCTGGCGTGTGCACAGGGTCACACCGAAAAACGGCGAGGTGGTCATATTCAACCGCTCGCACTACGAGGATGTCCTCGTGACCAGAGTCCATAATGTTGTATCCGCCAAAACCTGCCGGCAAAGATTCGAGCTCATAAACTCCTTCGAGGAGCTGCTCGCGTCAAACAACACCAGAATCGTAAAACTCTTCCTGCACATCTCAAAGGACGAGCAGCTCAAAAGGTTCATCAAACGCCTGAACAAAAAGGAGAAACATTGGAAGATCAGCGAAGGCGACTATAAGGAACGGCAGCTTTGGGACCGCTACGTGGAGGCATTCGAGGATGCAATGAGCAACTGCTCCAAACCCCACGCGCCATGGTACGTCATACCGGCCAACAACAAGTGGTTCAGAAACCTCGCCGTCTCTCAGATACTCGTCGAGACACTGCAGAAGATGGACATGAAACTTCCCGAACCCACCGTCAACATCGAGGATATAAGAAAACTCGCCCAGGAGGAGTTCGACAAGGCCGGAACGCCATGACTCGGCTCAAGGGACAACACTGTCAAAATGCATAGTGAGCCAGCTTCAAAACTGCCCGTGGCCGCCTGCCTGCGCAAAGCACGCAGGAGGGTCGTCATTATCTTGGAGGCCACGGCAGGGGGAACCAGACGGCATGTCAACACACTTCTGGACAAAATATCGAGGAAGGATTTCGAGCCGATCCTCTACTGCTCCACAGGACGTGACAAAAATTTCCTCAACGACATACGCAGGTTCCACAAGAATTCAATCAAGGTAAGAATCTTCCCAATGAAGAGGGAGATATCCCCTCTCTCCGACATGTGGTGCCTCCTGAAAACCACACTCGCGCTGCGTTCAGACAAGCCCGATATAGTCCACACACACAGCAGCAAGGCTGGATTCATCGGAAGACTTGCCGCGAAATTCGCAAGTTGCCACGCAGTAGTCCACACTCCCCATGTATTCCCCTTCGAGATGGAAGTCTCATGCCTGCAGCGTTTCCTATATACCTCATTGGAAAGGACTGCCGCCAGATGGACATCCCTGCTTCTAGCCGTCTGCGAGTCGGAAAAACTGGCAGCCATACAAACTTGTAAGTTTCCCGAAGAGCGTGTCAAAGTAGTCCACAACAGTATCGACCCCGACAAATGGCGGGAAAACAAGACCAAACGGGTAAAAATCAGAAGACTCAACGGCTTCGCCAAAAAAAATTTTGTCGTGGGAATGATCGCAAGGCTGGATGTACAGAAAGGATGCTTTCTCTTCCTCGAGGCCGCCAAGATCATCCTTGCCGAGGACAAGAGTTTCCGCTTTGTCATCGCTGGCTCTGGTCCCCTGGGAGAGGCAGCTGAAAAATTCGTCTCCGAGAACTCCCTCTCAAACTACTTCCTCTTCTACGGACACACCGAAAGACCCGACAGAATCTACCGCTCGCTCGACTGCCTCGCAATACCGTCATTATGGGAAGCATGCCCTTATACCGCCATCGAGGCCATGGCAATGCAAATACCGGTCGTGGCAAGCAATGTCGGCGGAATCCCCGAGATAATCACACATCGGAAGTCCGGCATCATCGTCCAGGGCAAAAAACCGGAGGAACTCGCAAAGGCCATTGTCGAACTCAAACAAAATCCCGGACTCGCAAAAAAAATCACCCGAATCGCCAGAAAACGCGTCGTCTCCAAATTCAACTGCAATAAAACCATCCCGGCTGTCCAGAAAATATACCGCAAACTCTGGAGACAATTTAAAGAGCCAGTTTCAAAACTCCGCGTGAACCGCGTTGGGAGCGCAGGCGCGGCAGACGGTGCGGCGAAATGGCTCTGAAAACTCAGATTGACTTGCCCTTCAGAAATACTCTCGACGAATCGAGCACAAGTACAACCGCCATAATAAACATCACTACGCTTATCACCCCTATGATGTAATCCCCCTGCGAAATCCGCGAATAAGAAAGCACCGCCAGCGAATATCCCGCAGTAAGCAGCATGAAGAGCATCGGAGGGACAGTATAAACAACTTTCCTGCCACTCTTGAAAAGCCACACCGACACCACAATCAACGTTATAGCAGCCAAAAGCTGGTTCGTGGTCCCGAATGCAGGCCATACCGCTATCCACGCCGGCTTGCCACCTACCCTCACAAAACACATGAACGCAGGAAAGGCAAGTCCGGCTAAAGTCGTAAGATAACGTCTAAACGGGAAATCGCGGCCGATGAACTCTTCAACTATAAACCGCGTCAGCCGTGTGCAAGTGTCGAGCGTCGTCAGCAGAAAAGTGTTTATCGCCAGCAGTGCGAAGACCAGACCTACCTGATGGCTGAAACCGCATGCCTCCGCGAATAGGCCAAGGGCATTCGCGAAAGTGACGGTAGGCAGCTGCCCTTCGGGGATTTTCGCGACGATCATCACCGCCACGACCGCGAGCACCGCAAGCACCGCCTCGACGAGCATGGAACCATAGACCACCGGAAGTATGCTTCTCTTCCGTTCAAGCTGTTTGGCAGTTGTCCCGGCGGATACAAGTGAATGAAAACCACTTACCGCGCCGCATGCCACAGTTATGAAAAGCGCAGGAAACAAGAATCCAAGTTTCTCGTCAGAAAACGACAACAACGCCGGCTGCTCAATCGCCAGCTTCCCTCCTATGCCAGATATCACAAGACCCGCAGCTCCAATGCCAAGACTGGCGTAGAGAAGAAACGAGGAAAGGTAGTCCCGCGGCTGAAGAAGAAGCCACACCGGCATTATCGAGGCAACAAAACAATACCCGATCAGAACAGTGAGCCAGAAGTCTTTCGGAGATAAAGCAACATTCGACAACAACTCAAATGTGATCGGGAATCTGTAGCCCACGTACAAGGCAAAAAAAACTAGCGGGATGAACAAAAGAGAAGCCTTCTTGAAGCCTACCTTGAATTTGCGGACGACAATCCCGTATATCATTGCGATCAGGATGTAAAGTACAGACGCTGTCGCCACCGATCCGTTCTCGCAGAAACCAACATGCTCAACAGCAGGGGGAGTCATTGTCCCGGCGGTGAGATCAAGAAAGACAATTATCACATAGCTCAGCGTGAGCCAGAGGAAAACCAGCATCATCACGTAGGTCGCCGGCTTGAAATACTTTCGGCATATCTGCCCCATAGACATCCCACGGTTGTTCACGCTGGCCAATGCGGCGGTATAGTCGTGGACAGCCCCTACAAATATCGAGCCGACAATTATCCATGCAAGTGTCGGGAGCCAACCGAAGGCCGCAGCAGCAATTATCGGCCCCACAATGGGACCTGCACCCGCTATCGAGCTGAAATGATGCCCGAAAAGCACCGGCGTGGGCGTGGAAACATAGTCAATCCCATCCACCAACTCATCCGACGGCATCCTTTTCTCTGGCTCAAGGACAAGCTCTCTCTCTATGCGCCTGCCATAAAAAATATAACCGCAGACAAGAAGCAGTATGCAAAAACAGAATATACCTACTACCATGCAACACCATATGCCCGAAGATGTCCTGAAACCCGACAGTTGTAGAAACATTGGTGCGCCCGCCGCGATTCGAACGCGGGGCCTTCTGCTCCGGAGGCAGACGCTCTATCCAGCTGAGCTACGGGCGCAAAATCCCTTGAGAACTTGAATATAGTCCCCGCTGGCAACCTTGCAAGCTCCGCATGTGAGGAAATGTTTTATCCCGCGTGCCGCACGCAGTCTATTGGTTTTTTATAGCCTCGAGCATCGCATGGATGTTTTCGGGTTTTGCATCCCCGGGGATGGCATGAGCTGGCGCGATGATCAATCCTCCTGCTTCCCCGACCTCCTCGATGAGGCGCAGCGTCTCCTCCCTGACCTCTTCCGGGGTGCCGTAAGGAAGCGTGCGTTGGGTACTGATTCCCCCGTTGAAACAAAGTTCTTTCCCAAACTGCTTTTTCATCTCGAAGGGATCCATGACCTCAGGCTGGAACGGGTTGAAGACATCCAGTCCGATCTCGATCAGGTCGGGAAATATCTCCTGCACCTTGCCGCACGAGTGGATCATGACGAACTTCCCCGCCTTCTTGACCATCCCGTACATCTCCTTGACACGCGGCTTGATAAACTGCCGCCAAAGATCCGGCCCCATGATCAGGCCGCTCTGCTGACCCCAGTCATCCCCAAAATACACCATGTCAACATCGGTCTCAAGAATTCTCTTGATCCTGGCGATGTTGTTTTCAAGGATTCGGTCCAGCAGCCGGTGGAGTGCCTTGGGCTCCGCGACCATCCAGATCAGAATGTTCTCCATGCCGGCCAAAGTCCAGGCCCTCTCGAAAAGGCTGAAGCCGAAACCCGAGGCGGCAAGCTTGTCGGGATGCGCATCCCGAAGCCCGGCTATCCGGGACATCAGATCAACCGACGGCAACGGGGGAAATTCAAAGGACTCGACCGCGTCCAAATCAACAACCTGGTTGCAGACAACGCCGATGTCCTTGTCAACCTTGCGGTTCCACAGCACCCCGAACTCGTCGCGCCATATACAATCTCCGACTTCCTCCCAACCAAATGAATCAAGGTTGAGTCCCGCAATGCAGTTGCCAATCTTGCCTCCAAAATCGGGGTCGCCATAGAATTCACACATCTTCCGGTGCGCATCACTGGTAAAACCAATCTGATGGGGTATCTTTTCCGGCTGAACATGACCGATGCTTGCAAGCGCTCTTTCCCTAGGGGTACTCATAATCTTCTCCTTATTGAGCTCGTTAAAACCATGATTTGAAATTCCATCTTTTTGTACTACTTTACAGCCATGACAAATAATTTCCATGCCTGAAATGCAGAATAAATACATTGAAACACAGATTTTAGGCCAGACGACCGAGTGGATGGTTGACAGGGAGGGTATGGGGGCGTTGTCGGACTACGGCATCCTTTATTTTGGCATGTCCGAGGCCGGGGGCGGATACCGCTTTGTACGTCCGAGGCCGCGTTTCTCCTCGCTTTTCTTCGGGATATCCGGGACGGGTCGGGTACTTGCGGGGAAGGAATGGCACAAGTTCATTGCGGGGGATGTCTATATTTCCCCCGTTGGAAACATCCATGCGTACGAGTCGACTGGAGAGGGGATATGGCATGTGGCGTGGATAGCACTTGACGAGAACAACCGTCGCGTGCCCTGGTTTCCCGCCGGGGCGGCATCGGTGAGGAGAGCCGACGGCAAGGGTATGCTGGCGGCGATGGAGAGGCTTAGACAGATCGCCGCACAAAACGATAATATTATGGCCACGCCATGGCTAAGTGTGCTTGTGGCCGAGGTAGAGGCTGTCAGCGGGATGCACAAGCCAGAAGACAGCAGGCTTAAAAAGCTATGGCAGGCGGTTGCTGACGACCCAGGGGGGAAGTGGACCCTTGCCAAGCTTTCACGCATCGCCACTCTCTGCCCCGAGCAAACCCGCGCCTTGTGCCAGCGTTACTATGGGCAGAGCCCGATGGCACGTGTTGGTGCTATCCGAATGGGAGTAGCCCGCAGGCTATTGTTGCGAGACAATGCAGACATATCCGAGATAGCGTCGATGGTCGGGTATTCAAGCCCGCAGGCTTTCGGGGCCGCCTTTCGCCGTCACGGAAGTGCCACACCTGGAGAATACCGGCGCGACCACTGCTTTGCCCCCGGAGCAAAGTCGGAAATCCTTAGAGCCAATTTCAAAACTCCCCGTGGCATTCGCGCCAAAAGAGCTTGCCGCCCAAAGGGTTAAGGCGAAGGGACGGCATGCGCCCCGGCGAAATGGCGGGCACAGACAGCTTAAGGTATGCACCAGCCGTTTCGTCGCACCGTCTGCCGCACCTGCGCTCCCAACGCGGTTCACGGTTCACGGTTCACGGTTCACGGTTCACGGTTCACGGTTCACGGTTC
>JAFGFR010000032.1 GCA_016930955.1 Victivallales bacterium
CAGCCGAGGAACTTGGCATTCACAAAAGCACACTCCACCGCAAAATCCGCCGCCTCGGCATTGATCTGCCCGACCGGGACGGTCGCTCCGCCATCCGGGGATAGAGTTGCATATCTGCGACTGTAAGTGACGCAGAGGAGCAATTCTGCCAAGATATCCTTTTGCCATTCCAGCAGCCGCGAATCCATAATATATATCTATCAAATGAGTTATAGGATTATCGATAAAAATTCACTTTCTGGAATACCTTTTGAGTATGTTGACTAGGATTGAAACTTAGGGGATGCAATATGAAGGTTGCCATACCCGTTTGGCAGGAGCGCGTTTCCCCCGTTTTCGATGCATCGCGTTCACTTCGCCTGATCTCTCTGGACAATGAGGGGCGGGAATTTGAGCGACAGATGGTCGATGTACAGGTGGTTTATTCCTCGCAGCGCGTAACGCTGCTCATGGATCTGGAAGCCGACGTGCTGATCTGCGGCGCGATCAGCGCGCCCTTGGCGAGCATGATTGCATCGACGGGCATCCAGTTAATCCCGTTCGTGGCGGGAGAGGTTGAAGCAGTGCTGGCGGCGTTTCGCCGGGGCGAACTTCCTTCGCCGGCTTACATGATGCCTGGTTGCAGCGGCTATCGGCGAAGATATCGGAGAGGCTGTAACTGGAAATAGTACGCACGTTTTCTCTAACGGAAAGGAGATTGATATGCCGGGAGGGGACGGACAGGGGTCACAGGGTGGTGGCTTGGGTAGGATGGGTGGTCAGAGCGGTGGGCCAGGCGGCGAATGCGTCTGTCCCAACTGCGGCCATCGCGAAGGGCATGATCGCGGTCAGCCTTGCTATGAGAAGAATTGCCCGAACTGCGGCACCAAGATGACGCGGGCTTAGAGAGAAAAGGAGATTGATATGCCTCGTGGAGATGGAACAGGACCGACTGGTCAAGGACCCGGCACAGGCCGGGGAATGGGAGGTTGCGTACCTGCCGGACAAGGTAAGCGCGGAATGGGAGCCGGTGGCGGCAAGGGACGCGGACGAGGAAGAGGTGTCGGAATGGACGGTGGCCAAGGTGGCGGTCGTGGCCGTGGCATGCGCGGCCGGTAGAAACCGACAAGCAACGTGAAACTTATTTTTGAAAAGGAGAGACAATAATGCCTGGCGGAGATGGAACAGGACCGATGGGTATGGGATCGATGACGGGGCGAGCGGCCGGATTCTGTGCCGGATACGGTGTACCCGGCTACATGAATCCGATGCCGGTCCAGTGGGGCGGTGCATGGAATGCGGCTCCCGGATATGTGGGAGCGATTTACAGTCCGTATTCCGGCGCGGTCAGCGCCGCACACCCGCGGGCTTATGCCGCAGCTCCTCGATTCGGTCGGAGTTATGGACACGGGTACGGATTTGGCCGCAGAGCTGAGTTTGGGCGCAGCTGGGGCCGAGGCTGGGCTCGCGCGCCATATGGACACGCTTGGTGAAACTGATCACAGCGAGCAACACAAACAGAACATAGGAGAAAAAAGATGCCAGGTGGAGACAGAACAGGTCCGGCCGGCATGGGGCCGATGACGGGACGTGCGGCTGGTTATTGTGCCGGGTATCCGACCCCGGGGTTCATGAACCCGATTTCGGGATTCGGCTTCAGGCGCGGCATGAGACTGGGCTTTCGTGGTGGACGCGGCCGGGGCGGTTTCCGCGGCGTTTCCATGCCGTTCGGAGTGCCAGTAGTACCGGCGGCACCCTACACTTACGGCGTTCCCTTCGACGCTGTGCCGACTCGTGAACAGGCACTCGACGCCCTGAAAGGACAAGCCGAGTACTTGGAAAATGCGTTAAACGGAGTTAAGAAACAAATTGCGGAACTCCAGGAAAAAGAAGCCGAGAAATAGGCAACAAGACTTAAGGGAGAAGGCATAACCAATCCGAAAGAGAGGTTGCCCATGCCTGAGCGGGACACCGAATGCTACAACCGCATCCGCTTCGCCATAGACGACGCAGACGGAAAACTGCGTTTCAGACGCATCGGCGTTGAGGGCGGCGTGTTTTGCGAAGGCGTTTTGAAACAGTTGGAGGCCTACCTCAAAGAGCGGCCTCTTCGTGACGTTGATCTGAAAGAGGTGCGAAGCATCACGTCGGAATGCCGGCCCGATTGCGGGCAGGAGTTGGTACGCATTATTGGCGAGCATAAGGAATTTTTTTGCGGAAGAGACGAGCCGCAAAACGCGTAAATCCTAAATAAACCTTTGTACGCGATGTACGATGATCAAGTCGCGCATTCTTCATCGCCCCAAGGTAGTGTTTGTGAATGCCGACAACCGAAAGCGTACAGGAAGCGAGTCAGCATGAGTGGATTATCCTCCAGGCATGTCCTTGTTGTCGACGACGAGCCGGAATTGTGTCCTGTCATACGCAAAGCCTTGCGGAGCTACGATTATCACATCACCTGTGCGAAAAATGGATATGACGCCCTTCGCCTATATGACCAAGAAAGGGATTCTTTCTCGCTGATCCTAACCGACATCAACATGCCGGGCATGAGCGGGTGCGAATTAGCTCTGGATTTGAAAGCGCGCGGTTCGAGAATTCCCATTCTCTTGATGAGCGATGATTGTATACAGCCGCTTCCGATCAAGTGTCGCTCCTTGGGACTGAGCGGATGCCTTGCCAAGCCGTTCACCCCGGATAAATTGCGACATGCGCTGGATGAAACCTCACGTATGGCAAATCGCGTTTGCGAATCTACAGCAAAGGCGTTGAACCTGCGGGTGTATCCCGATCCGATCCTTCGCGAATACTGCACGCCGATTTCAACATATGACTCGGATTTGCAGGCATTATCTGAACAGATGTTTATTTTCATGCGCGAGAATTGTGGCGTGGGACTTGCAGGACCGCAGGTGGGGATCATCGAGCGGATCATTGTCGCCGACGATAGCGAAACAGCTTTGTGCCTGGTCAATCCCGAAATCATTTCAGCCTCAGGCACTGAGAGAATGGTCGAGGGATGCCTGAGCCTGCCGGGTGTGCAGGTGGATGTAGCTCGCAATGCGCATGTCGGAGTAATAGGAAAACGTCAAGATGGAAAACGCATCAGCATTGAGGCGGACGGGCTGCTCGCGCGCATCTTGCAGCACGAGATCGACCACCTGAACGGAACGCTGATTTGCGACTACGATCCAGTCAGCAAAATGTACCTGTAGGCTAATTTCAAGGTAAGGCTCTGGGTACTCCGATGAACACTGAAACCGCTGCTGATATCGTCAAACACACGCTGTTGATTACCGGTTTCGTCTTTACGATGATGCTGGCGATTGAGTACCTGAATGTATTGACTCGAGGCGCATGGCAAAAGCGTCTTGCGGCACATCGGTTTGGTCAATATCTCTTGGCGGCATTTCTCGGTATGCTTCCGGGGTGTCTGGGCGCGTTCGCGGTCGTTTCCCTCTACTCGCATCGCGTGGTTACGATTGGAGCGCTGGTCGCGGCCATGATCGCGACCGCCGGGGACGAATCTTTCGTCATGTTCGCCCTGATTCCGGAGAAAGCCTTTACCCTGCATCTGCTCATTTTCGCCATCGGCTTGGCCGCCGGCATGCTGACGGATGCTATCCTCCAAGTCACCCATACATCCGTTCCTTGCCCGGAGGGATTTGCCGTTCACGAAGAGGAAGAGCCTTGCCATTGCATTCCTTACAAGCAATTTTGGCGGCAATGGTGGCAATGTTCGCCCGCACGAGGTGCGCTGGCGCTGCTGCTTGTGGGCTTTCTGGCAGGGGTAATCCAAGGCGAACTCGGGCCGCAGCAATGGAACTGGATACGCGTTTCGCTACTGGGAAGCATCCTGTTTGCTCTGTTCGTGGTTGCGACCGTGCCCGACCATTTTCTCGAAAAGCATCTGTGGGAACACGTCGTCCGCAAGCATTTGCCCCGTGTGTTCCTTTGGACGATTGGCGCATTGATCCTGATGCATCTCCTGATAGATCGATTGAATCTTGAGGAAACCATTGAGGGCAGTCGGTGGATCCTGTTGCTTTTTGCCTGCCTGCTGGGCCTTATCCCGGAATCGGGGCCGCACCTGGTTTTTGTGACCCTGTTTGCGAAAGGCGTTTTGCCTTTCGGCATTCTGCTTGCCAGTTCCATTGTTCAGGACGGCCACGGCATGCTCCCGCTATTGGCTCATTCCCGCCGTTCGTTTTTCGGCGTGAAGGCGGTCAATTTCCTTGTCGGCCTCGTTGCGGGCGCCGTCTGTCTGTTGTTGGAGGGTATTTAAACATGGATATGGAAAAGGCGGAATCGGTGAATACGCAAGACGCGAGCGATCTGCCGGCGGAAACTATCGAGGTCGGGTTTCATCCCGATGGATATCGTATCGACAAGACGGCCTCCCCAATGAACCGCTACACGAAATGGGCCGTTGATACAAGTGGCAAATGGACGAATCCGGAACCGGTTTGTTTTCATTCGCTCCCGGAGACCGGCTGGAAGAGGGCAAGATCGTTCGATTGGGATGAAACGTGACCTTTAGCGCGATTGCTATCATAATATTCGCCATTGCCGTATTGATGACCATGACAGGCCGTGGCGGAGGAAATTTTTATGTGCTTGTTTTTATTGCGGCTGGCCAAGCCATGCATCAGGCCGCAACATCGGCGCAATTTGTATTGATGTTGACCGCCTTCGCGGGAATGCTGGTTTTCCAGAAGAATAAACTGGTGGATTGGAAACTGGCGCTGCTTATTGATCCTCCAACGGATATTATGGCGTTGGTTGGCGGATACTATTCCGATTATGCAAGCGGCATGTTGTTGAAATTGATGCTGGCTGGCCTTCTGATTGTTTCAGGTCTTCTCATGCTGATCAATGTGAAAGACAAGATCATTCAAAACACAAAGACCTTGGGTTACTGGCATCGCAATTTTCAAGGGCAGGAATATGTAGTGAATCTTTGGCTTACTATCCCAATTACTGCGCTTGCAGGATTGGCGGCCGGAGCGGTGGGAATATCATGCGGGTCATTTAAAGTTCCTTTAATGGTTTTGCTCTGCGGGGTTCCTATGAATATTGCGGTTGGAACATCCTCCGCAATGGTTGCCGCCACTGCTGTTATGGGGTTCACTGGGCACGCGATCCAAAGCCATTTTGAACCCTGGGATGCGGTTCCATTTGCGTGTATCGCCGCTTTAGGAGGATTAATAGGCGGCAAATTCTCGATAAAAACGAAGTCCGCCAAGCTAAAAAAGGTGTTTGCCTATACGACCATTTGCGCGGCGTTATTTATGATTGTCAATGCGGTTTTTTCAACGCAATAGCGTGTTTGAATGAAATGATCCGTGCCGTTGACACGCAGGGAGAGGCACAATGCCGACCTATGAATACGAGTGCGAGAAATGCGGCCACCGATTCGAGAAGTTCCAGAATATGTCGGATGCGCCAGTCACGATATGCCCGGAGTGCAAGGGCGAAGTACATCGTCTGGTCAGTGGCGGCGGTGGCGTCATTTTCAAGGAAAGTGGTTTTTATGTTACGGATTATTCGAAAAGTGGTTCGACACCCGCATGCGGACGCGACACCCGCTGCTGCGGGCGGAGCGAGCCGTGCGATTCGCCTCCCTGTTCGGAATGGAGAAACCCATGAACAGTCAAAACAAGAAAAAGC
>JAFGFR010000033.1 GCA_016930955.1 Victivallales bacterium
GTGTACCGACCTGACCATGCGCTATGAAAGACTCGGAAAATGAAAAAAGGTGTCATGCTTATTTCCTCCGGATCAAGAGTCCTGAAAATGCGGTTTCGTGATTGAGGTCGCGGCTGCTCGTTTGTGACTACCGTGACACCATGAACCATCGCATACGCCACAAGCCAACCGTCTGCTTCTGTTGCGAACTTGGCTTTGGCTTGGTCGAGGTATTGCGAATTGCGTTGCGCCCACAGCATCACCTGACCGTATGCATCGGCGACAGCCTGGTCGCCAGTCTCCATGAAGAACGACGATGGCACCTTTTTTTTGACCCACTGCACTAGGTCTTCGGTTTTGCGCCCGGCCAGCAGTTCACTTTTCACGCGATCAATGCTGAAAAGATTCCTCACGCTTTGATGATGGATCAGGCTATCCCAGAAACCCGGGCAGATCGCGAAGGCGTAGTAGCTGTTCTTCGCGGCTATGAACACGTCCGCGTCCAATATGAAGGGGCAATCCTTGTTCATGGCAAAGTCACCCCCAGCCGATCCGCGTATTCCTGGAAAGCCCCTCCGCTCAGCCCTGTCAGATCATATGCTTCCTTGAAACTCACCCGGCCTCCCTTTGCGGCAAGGATGACCTGGGTGGCAAACAGCTCGCCGATGCGGGTATTTTGGTTGCTATAGAAATCGCCGCCGCCTGAATCTGAACGCTGTTTTCTCTCTTGTGCGATGTGCTCCTCGTAAAATCTGAAGAAGGCCTCACGGCTGACGAGGCGCAGATCCATCGCGCGTCGGCCGGCCACGATGGGGCTCACCTTGAACCTTCGGGCTATGGTCTCGAATGGGGATTCGTCATGGCGAATATCTCGCCAGCATGCTCTCAGTTCCTCTGCCGGCACGAGAAACTCCGCAGCCGCTTGATCGCACCAGGACTCGATCTGCTGGGTTGGCTGCGAGGTCAAACCAGTGTCGGTCAACGCGCTTTCGCCCAGCCAGATATGCGCCAGCTCGTGAATCAGCGTGAACATCTGCGCCGATTTCGCGTCGGCTCCATTGACGAACACCAGTGGCGCAAATTCATCACTCAGCGCGAATCCCCGGAACTCATCAACGTCCAGCTTGCGATGCGTGTTGTTCCCCACCACACCGTTAATGACCGCTGTGACACCCAGCTCTTCGATTGACCGCCGCAGTTCGCTGACGGCCTCGCGCCAAGTGCCGACCCTCGCCGCCCAGCCGTCGGCCAGGCCGACCATCCTCCGCATTTCCAGGCCGACCCCCTGCGGGTCGTCGGTAACGCGTGCACTGCCGGCGAAGTCCAGGGACTCGGCCTCACAATCAATCAAATCCTCCCGGAGCCAAGCCTGTCGCCGCTGCATCGCATAGAGCGTGTCCAACAGATCAGGGCTAGGATGACTGATCGGCTGGCCGCGGATGGTTCGCAGGTCTGGAATTGGGATTTTCTCCTTGGGTGGCTCCGGCAAAAAGAAATAGCCGATCGGTGTATGTGTGGCATTCGCAAAATCTTCCAATTGTTTCATGGTCGGCTTACTTTCGCCGCGCTCCCATTCCGGCAGTTTCTTGAAGCGAGGATACAAGTCGGTCGGCTCGAGCCGGGCACGCTCGCAGGCCCAGAGAATAAAGCCGGGTTGTATGTCAACGCGTAAAACCATGATTTCCCTCGATCAGATAGTATCCAAACCCATCACCTTCAAACTTTCGATGCCCCTGTCGTCAACGATCTTGACGGCGATGCGCTTGCTCGATCTGACGTTTTTTGTCTGTTTTGTTGTTTCGCGCCATTACTATTTCCCTCTATTGCCTGACCTCGATTAAAGATAACATGGGGCGAGCGGGTTTTCAACCCGGAGAACTACCTTGCCCTTTTTTTGCGCGTAAGCAATGCACAGGTTCAAGCGGTGAGTTTTGAAACTGGCTCTTATGTTTTGCATATAATGGGAATGATGTTAAGTTAAAAAAAAATAGGATTGAATAGAAATGACTGTAAAGGAGTTCCAAGGGGATTTTTGATATGAGGATAGGAATGAGGGCATATGAATCCGAGTCCGCCATGACGGGGCTTGCCATGATGCTGGCGATGTTGCTGTGCGATGTTGCTGTGCGTTGTTGCTGCAGCAAAAAGGTATTCCCGCATATGCGATAGTGCCGGGAACAGCGATGGTGTTGAAAATGTCGGAGGGGACCGATTAGATGAACACCGCCAGAGTCTCGATGCAGCCTATCCTCGCCCATAACTGTGAACCGTGAACTGTGAACCGTGAACCGTGAACAAAAAAAGGATGATTGTTTCATGAAGACATATATTGCTGGGGTTGGTTGCCGGAGGGGGGTTAAGGCGGAGGACATCAGGGATGCCATGGATGCCGTGCTCGACGGCAGAGAGGTGTCTTGCATTGCCACGTGCGCGATAAAATCGGACGAGTACGGGCTTTTGGAGTATGCTGAGTCAACGGACACGAGGCTTGTTTTTTTCACGCCCGAGGAGTTGTCGGGGATCGAGGTGCCGTCCCCGTCTGAGAAGGTGAGGAGTCAGCTCGGGCTTGACAGTGTCTGCGAGGCAGCCGCGCTTGCCGCCGGCGGAAGGATTGTCGTCCCGAAGGTGGTGGTCAACTCGAAGGTCACCGTTTCGCTTGCCGAGAAGGAGATACCTGCGGGCTTGCTTTCTGTGGTCGGCATCGGCTCCGGCGCGGAAGGGATGTTGACACCGCAGGCCAGGTCGGCAATCGCCGGTTCGGATGTCGTGGCAGGCTACAAGAGCTACATCTCGTTGCTGCCGCCGTCCTTGGTCGGGGGCAAGAAGATCATCTCCACTGGGATGACGCAGGAGGTCGAGAGGTGCCGTCTTGCGCTTGTCGAGGCGGCGGCTGGGAAGAAGGTGGCCTTCGTGTGCTCCGGGGATGCCGGTGTCTACGGGATGTCGGGATTGCTTCTGGAGCTTGTGGAGAAGCAGGGTGAGATGTCAGGATTCGAGCTGTCGTTTGTCCCCGGGATGACCGCTGCGATTGTCGCGGGGTCGGCATTGGGTGCGCCGCTGATGAACGACTTCGCCGTGCTGAGCCTTTCGGATCTGCTAACGCCGCGCGGGGAGATAGTGAAGAAAATTGACATGCTTGCCGGTGCAGACATGGTCTGCGTGGTCTACAACCCGCGCAGCAAAAAAAGGAAGGAGCTGCTGGGCTATATGGTAAAGGCGTTTGCCGAGGCACGCGGTGCCGGCACGTTCTTCGGCGCGGTCAAGAATGCAGGCAGGACTGACGAGATGTCGGTCTGCGGCACCCTGGAGCATTTCCCCGAGAAGTTCATTGACATGAACAGCATCGTCATAATAGGGAATTCGCATACGGTGCTGAGAAACGGCAGATTATACACCAGGCGTGGTTATCAGCTTTAGCCGGCTGGGGTTTTCGACTGTGATCGCTACCGGTTTTTCTTTACCATATAGTTTCCCATCACCAGCACCCCCAGGCCGCAATGGAATCTGGGGTTGGTGTCCTTCCTTATTGTCTGCGGGCACACCGAGCCGTCGACATGTATGATCTCAGGCACCTTCTTCGCCCATTCCTTGTCGAAGATGAAGCTGAAGACTGTGTCAGCAGAGCTATAAGATAACTCAAAAGCGCGGCTGACACCGCGCACTCCGAAATATGCTCCGTCCCTGTTTTCCCCGCTTTCCCTGACACCTGAAAC
>JAFGFR010000329.1 GCA_016930955.1 Victivallales bacterium
CTCCAGCCAGCCGTCCTTGATCTTCGCGACGAGGTCCTCCATCCCGACATGGTCCGCCCCGGCAGAACGAGCTTCGTCGGCAGCGTTGTCAGATGCCACAACCGCCACCCTCACCTGCTTGCCGGTGCCCTTGGGAAGGGCCACGGCGCCGCGGACGTTCTGGTCGGACTGCTTGGGGTCTATCCCTAGCCTGAAGGCAATATCCACTGTCTCGTCAAACTTGACATGCGGCATGCCCTTGAGCATCTCGATAGCCTCGAGTATGCCGTAGCTGGGCTCGGTAAGCTTCTCAGCCTGTGAACGGTATAATTTGCTCCTTTTAGGCATCTTTCACCTCGATTCCCATACTTCTCGCAGTGCCTTCAATGATCCTCATCGCAGCTTCCTCGGTCCGTGCGTTCATGTCCTGCGCTTTTAACTTCACTATCTCCTTGACCTGGGTCCTTGTGACGGAACCGACGGTCTCGCGGCCAGGCTGTCCTGTGCCTGCTGCCAGACCGGCAGCTTTCTTGAGAAGAACAGCCGCCGGAGGAGATTTTGTTATGAATGTGAACGAACGATCCTGATAGACCGTTATCACTACAGGAATTACCATTCCGGACTGGGATTGCGTAGCGGCATTGAAAGCCTTGCAGAACTCCATGATGTTCACACCGGCCTGCCCGAGGGCCGGCCCTACCGGAGGGGCGGGGTTCGCCGCACCGGCTGCTATCTGGAGCTTAATTCGTCCTGTAACTTTCTTGGCCATTTCCAATCACTCCTGAAAATCAAGCAATATAACACATATCACATCATGCTCGAGCCTTCGGCATTGAGGCTTTGCCGACAGTCCCTTGCAAACTCAGGCGCTCCAACAGGCAACACCCTGTGTCAAATAAACCCGCGTCCCAGCACCTGGCCGCGGAGAATATGCATCTAAGCCTCCCTCTCCACCTGCCAGAACTCCAGCTCGACTGGCGTGGAACGCCCGAATATCGAAACCAGTATGTTCAGCTTGCCCCTCTCCTGATCAATACCCTCGACTGTCCCCTCGAAGTTCTCAAAGGCACCATCTTTTATCCTTACAAGTTCCCCAAGCTCGAAATTAATCTTGGGCCTGGGCCTTTCCTCGACACCCTCTGACTGCTGCAGCAGCGCATCTATCTCTCTGGTCGACAGCGGAATCGGCCGGTCGCCACTGCCAACAAAGCCAATCACCCCTTGTGTCTGCCTTATGAAATACCAGGACTTCTCATCCAGCTTCCGCGTCTCGGGGGCATACAAGTCCATCCTGACCAGTATGTAGCCCGGAAAGAACTTCCGTGTGGTGGTCGTCTTCTTCCCCTGACGGACCTCGGAAACCTTCTCGGTAGGGATCAATATCTCATAAACATTTATGTCACTCTCGGAAAGAAGATGCTTCTCGATCGTGTTCTTAACCTTGTTCTCATGACCTGACAACGTGTTGACCACAAACCACTGACCCTTGTCTCTGCAAATCTTCTCGGGCCTCTCTTCCTGAATTTCCTTATTCTCCATAAAAGGGCTCTACTCCAGTTAATCATTGTCGCCGTCGGGGACGCTCCCTCAAATTCCCGTCCGGCATCTGCAAGAGCCCGAACGCGTAACGGCCATAAGCTAGTCCAAAGTCAACCAGTTGATGATCCTCAAGTTAATCGCGTCAATCCCCGCCACGAACAACGCGAGTATGACAACAGACACGATAACCAGCAAGGTCTGTTCCAGAAGCTCCTTCTTGGATGGCCAGCTACATCTCTTTAGCTCGCCCACCGTGTCGGAGAAAAACTCCTTGCCTCTCTTGACATAATCTCTCATGGCTACAATCCGTAGGTCTCGCTGGGTCTACACTATAAATAATGGCAGGTGAGCTGAGACTCGAACTCAGAACCTTCGGTTTTGGAGACCGATGCACTGCCAATTGTGCTACTCACCTAAGTTACGATCTCCGTACGCGAACTTACCGAGTCTCCCTGTGAAGCGTGTGGGCCCGGTCGAATTTACAGAACTTCTTTTTTTCCAGCCGCCCCGGAGTGTTGCGCTTCTCCTTCATTGTCGTATAGTTCCTGCGCTTGCACTCGGTGCATGCCAATGTTATCATCTCTCTTGCCATATCTCTCCTCGATCCCTCTTCAGGGAAACACGACCGCTCCTACAGAAATTTCCCGGACAACCAACAGGCCGTCCGGGAAACAATCGATCTACACTAAGTAAAACAGATCTACAGCCTACTCGATTATCTCGACTACCCGACCCGATGCAACCGTCCTGCCGCCCTCGCGGATGGCAAACCTAAGAGTCTTCTGCATCGCTATCGGGGCGATCAGGTCAACCGTCACTGTCGTGTTGTCGCCAGGCATCACCATCTCAGTGCCCTCGGGCAAGGTGATGACTCCGGTCACGTCGGTGGTACGGAAATAGAACTGAGGCCTGTAGTTGGTAAAGAACGGGGTGTGCCTGCCGCCCTCTTCCTTCGAGAGCACATATATCTCAGCCTTGAACTTTGTGTGGGGAGTGATCGAGCCCGGCTTGGCAAGCACCTGCCCGCGCTCGACATCCTCCTTCTTGGTGCCGCGGAGCAAACATCCGACGTTGTCGCCAGCACGCCCCTCGTCCAAAATCTTGCGGAACATCTCCACCCCGGTGACAGTGGTCTTCACAGTAGGCCTGATACCCACGATCTCAACTTCCTGACCAGTCTTGATTATGCCGCTCTCAATCCTCCCGGTGACAACCGTCCCGCGACCTTCGATTGAGAAAATATCCTCGACAGGCATCAGAAAGTCCTTGTCAATATCCCTCTCAGGCTCAGGAATGTAAGTGTCGACCGCATCCATAAGCTCGAATATAGCCTTCACGTCAGGGCAAGACTCATCGCCCTCGGCCTCCATCGCCTTCAAGGCAGAGCCCTTGATGATCGGGATATCGTCGCCCGGGAATTCATATTGCGACAGAAGCTCGCGGACCTCCATCTCAACAAGATCAATAAGCTCCTGATCATCAACTTGGTCGGTTTTGTTGAGGAACACGCACATCGCAGGCACGCCTACCTGCCGGGCGAGGAGGATATGCTCACGCGTCTGTGCCATCGGGCCGTCAGTCGCCGCGATAACCAGTATAGCACCATCCATCTGAGCCGCGCCAGTAATCATGTTCTTTATATAGTCAGCATGTCCAGGACAGTCCACATGCGCATAATGCCTCTTTTCGGTCTGATACTCCACGTGGGCTGTGTTGATGGTGATGCCGCGGGCTTTTTCCTCCGGAGCCTTGTCAATCTCGTCATACTTCATGACATTGCCCGAGCCGGCCTTCTTGGCAAGCGCCATCGTGATAGCCGCAGTAAGCGTGGTCTTCCCATGGTCCACGTGCCCGATCGTGCCGATGTTCAGATGCGGTTTATCCCTCTTGAAATTCTCTTTCGCCATCTTTTCCTCCTGCTGATATTATATACACTATATATAGTACAAACCACTGACTCTCAAATCCGCTCGCCCCGCACGACCCGCCGGTCATGGAGCCCACAACCGGACTTGAACCGGTGACCTCGTCCTTACCAAGGACGCGCTCTACCGACTGAGCTATGCGGGCACGAAGCCAACACAAAACCCGTCAAGACAAGTAAAAACGAGCCCGGAATATAACCTAGGCAAGCACCATGTCAATCCGAATTCTGCAAAAAAACAACTTTTTTTCGATAAATCCCCAAAAAGCCTGCTGCCAAGCAGGTAAATTGGTGCTCGAGGGGGGATTTGAACCCCCACGGATTACTCCACATGGCCCTCAACCATGCGCGTCTGCCAGTTCCGCCACCCGAGCACTACAAACCGGGCACATATATTAGCCCAGTGCAAAACATTTTCAACCATGACACCAAACTTTCCCGCCTTTTTTTTCGAGAGCCAATTTCAAACTACCCGTGGACACGCGGCCACGGGTAGTTTGAAATTGGCTCTAAGGATAAATCACCGTGTTGGTTTGAAATCCCTCTCATTATGGGATAGATTTGTCGAGCGTATTTTTTTGATTTGGGCAGACAACCGGGCCGATTTGAATATGGAAGGAGGAGAAAATCATGATATTCAACGCAAGAGAGGTATTCGAGATCGCGGAACGCATAGAACGCAACGGCTACACTTTCTACCGCAAGGCGGCAGAGAGCGTCTCGGAGAGAGACACCAAATCCTTCCTCGAATCCCTTGCCAATATGGAAGAGCAGCATGAGCAGCTCTTCAACTCCCTGAAGAACGATGTCACGGAAACTCCCGGGAGCGAGTTCCCTGATCTGGACGACCAGCTCGGACAATACCTCAACAGCTATGCCGACGGGAAAATATTCGAGGTGGCTCAGCTTCCCGAGAACAAAATCGGCCCCGAATCCTCTCTCGAGGAGATATTCGAGACGGCAATAGAATTCGAGCGCAACTCCGTCGTCTTCTTCACACTCATAAAACAAACCGTCCCCGAATCCCTCGGGAAGGAGAAAATCGACATCCTCATAAAGGAGGAGATCAAGCACATCGCAACCCTCAACAACCACCTGAACTCAATAGGCAAATAGAAATAATCCCAACTTGTCAAGCAGTTGGATTTTGCATATCTGTAGATGCTGTGCAAAATATCCGACAGTATCTCATTGAGCCTAAATAAAGCAGTTGCCGCAGTGTGCCGTAAATCTATTCTTAAAGCGTTGTATGCAAATATGTTAACTGTCATTTTTGAGATTTAACTTCTTCGTTTAGGAGCCAGTTTCAAAACTACCCGTGGCCGCGTTGGGAGCGCGGGCGCGGCAGACGGTGCGGCGAAATGGCTGGTGCATACCATAAACTGTCTGTGCCCGCCATTTCGCAGTGGCGAATGCCGTGCCTTCGCCCCAACCCTTTGGGCGGCAAGCTCTTTTGGCTCGAATGCCACGCCAGAGCGGTCGGGACAGACCATACAGGTATGCCCGCTCCC
>JAFGFR010000330.1 GCA_016930955.1 Victivallales bacterium
AATACAGTTAGGGCGGACGATGAGTCCGAGGCGTATTTGTCAGTCAAATACCTTCTGGATCGGGGATATAGTGAAATAGGCTTTATTACGCATCCGAATCTCAATGATTTGACCATCAGGGAAAAACTGCATGGCTGCAGTCGGGCATTTCGGGAGGTCGGCTTGGACTTCAAGGACAAATATATCTTCAAGGTGAGACATGTCAGCGTCAGCCAGGGATATTTGTTTGGGGAAAAGCTGATCCAGAATCGGGATGTCTATCCTAAAGCCTTCTATGCGGTTTCAGACGTACTTTCAATCGGATTGCAGCGGAAATTTGGTGAATTGGGCGTGAAAAACCCGGAGGATATTGCGCTGGTCCCTTCCGGTTGCCTTGATATGCCCGATGAGCCAAAGATTAAGACAACATGCGTGTCATTTGATATCGAGCAATTGTGTAAGGAGACATTTGAGTTGCTTCGGAGGGACATAAGAGGTGAATTGAGACAGCCGGAACATATTGTAATTCCACATAGGCAGATAAAAGGAGGATATTTGAAATGAAAATGCTCCCCATTGTCATGATCAGGAGATCTCAACGGTTCACGCTGATCGAGCTCCTTGTTGTGATTGCGATAATCGGAATCCTGGCGGCTATATTGCTTCCTGCATTGAAGCTGGCCCGTGACTCGGCAAAGACGATTCAATGTGGCAATCAGATAAAACAGCTCGGGATTGCCGTGGCATCCTATGCCAACGACTACGATTCATACATAATCCCCGCCGGCAACGGTGGCCCGGGCGTCGATCCACTATGGTTCCAGATCATTGTTGAAAACCGTTATTTCAGCAATGCCATTTTCAAGTGTCCGAGTCAAAAGACAGGATGGTATTTTAGCAGGCATAATCTTTCATACGGTTGGAATTACATGGGGCTCTTTTACAAATACCCCCCCGGAGTATGGATGTATAGAAAAACTTCCGAATCAAAAAACCCTTCCATGATGATCGTCATCAGCGACAGCGACCAGGATATCAATTGGGATTGCCTTATAGATCGTCGTCCGGATATAACTGTAACCAGATATCCTGGGACCCGTCATAACAACGGTGCCAACACGTTGTTTCTTGACGGCCGTGTCGACTGGGAAAAACAATTGGAACTGATCAGCCCGTCAAACTCTTCCTGGTGGTGGCTGAATTGAATGGAGGTTAAGCCTATGAAGACAGTGTATGCTTTTCTGATTATTGCTTTGTTGGCCACGACTATTTTTGCCGGGCAGCAGTTTTCGGTGCCTCCATGCAAAAAGGTATCAATAGAGGTAGACGTTGCTCGATCTGTCGAGCCCGTGAACCGGCGGGTGATGGGGTTGTGCCTGATATATTGTCAGCCCCCCTATGATCAAAGGTATATTGATCTTTTCAAGGGTGTGCTTGATGGTACCAGCGGCCATCTCTGGGGCGGTTGCACTTGGGAAGATCCACCGGTCTCTGCCTCAAATTCCCTTCTGCAGGCAATGCCTTTCGCCAGCGCCGTAGGGATCGAGGATCTGTATTATATGCTTCCGGACAGCAAGATAAGCCGCAAGGCGCACTATGTGTCTGCAACGGACAATAACTTGGACGCGAAGCACCAGCCGGCGGAACGCGCCCGCTTGTTTAATTATCTGAACAACACACCGCACCAGGGATTCCCAAATGGCTTCGGCATCAATCGTTTCCGTGTCTGGGACGAGCCGCAGTTCCCAAGTAACGGAGCTTGGCCGCCCGAGGACTACGCCCGTTACCTTGTGGACATGGCAAAGGCGATTCGCGAAGTCGATCCCACTGTTCAGATCGGGGCCGGAGTTAATGAAGGTGATATGGAATGGAACCGGAGAATGCTGACCTCCATAGCGGCGATGGACATTGAGGCCATCAGATTTATCGAGCCGCATCCTTTCAGCTTTGCATGGATAAAGGCCCGTGAGGAAATAGACGAATACTACGCCAGGGTCAGTGAGTCTGAGGTGCATAGGGGAAGAATCCGTGAAAAGATCAAATTGATCCAGGAATTGGGCCGTGGCAATTGGCGGCTCGATGCCTGTGCCTGGAACATTCATCCACCGGGATGGCAACCTCCGTATCATGTCTCCACGGACATGGCCGTGGGAGTACATGTCGCAGCGATGTTCGGGATGTTCTGGGAAGAGGGCGTGCATGCCGCCCAGTTTTTTCAATTTTCTTCAAAAAGGGGACAGGAAGAGGGGCATTTTTATATTGTGAGGGACGACGGGGAAGATCTTCACTTGATGCCTTCGGGTGAGGTTTTCAAGCTTTATGGCACATATTTCCGGGGAGCCAGACTTGCCCCTGTGGTGACAACACCGAGTTTCAGTTATCAAACGAAATGGATGGAGGAAGCTATAGAAGTTCCACTGATGACCGCCCATGGGGCGTATGACCAGCAACATCAGCGTCTGGTGATGGTTGTCGCCAACAAGCACAAACAGGATACCAGCCAGACTGATGTCAGCATTGATAATTTTGTCCCCTCAATCCATGAGGCGGAACTAGTTGCCATCACTAGCGAAACCCCAACTTCGACGATCCCGGTCGTCACCAGAAGCAAACTGAAACTACCCTTGGGTCCCAATCCCAGACTGACTGTCGAGTGTCCTCCGCATAGTGTCACGGGAGTGATCATTTCCGGCAAGGTCGCCAAGCCGGAATCAGAATCCTTGCCCGGGAGCATGGCATTTATCCGTCAGTGGACAATTGCCGACATCTACAAGTCCGTGACAGATAACGACTTCAATGCGCCGCTTAAGGAGTACGAAGAGAAAAATCGTTTTGGTTTCAAAAGCTATGACGCAGATTCGACCGGTTATGTAAACCTGGTCTCCATGCTGGATATCAGCGGCCTCTCGGGCATGCTTGAAAAGGGATATTTTGCCGATGCCTACACCTGGATATTCTCGCCTGGGAAAAGAACCGTTGAGATAACAGGGGGCTTTAATGAGCGGGCAACAGTTTATCTGAACGGGCAGAAGGTTTCGGGAGTGGTCTCCTGCCGGGGAGTCAATCCCGAACCGGATGACTACACAAGCTCGATAGTTCTTAACCCCGGTTGGAACAAGCTTGGAGTCAGGGTGTTGAGCGGCGGTAACGGGATGGGGTTTATGCTGGCGATCGACAAGAAAATTGATTTCCGTTTCGCTACCGGGCTTGAACCCCCTTGGCCGAGGCAATGGACGCAGCTGGCGGAAAATACATATATCAATAAAGAAGTTGATCCGGAAAAATCATTTTATCAGGAGCCGGTCCTTCATTTGGCTAAACCCGGTTCCGTCTTGCGTCGTGGATTTCTCCATTGGGATTTGAGTGGGATCCCTGAAGAACATCAAGGGAGGATCGCGTCTCGAATAGTCCTTCACCCTGCATGGACCAAGGGCGACGGAACCGTCTGGCTGACTGAGATCACCAGCCCCTGGGAAAAAGAAACCGTTTCCTACAATACCCAGCCTTCTCGTGGCGGGACGGTCGGAGAGAAAATTGATGTCAAGGACGACATCTGGGTTTTTTCCGGGAAGGAACTCGACCAATTGATTGACAAATGGATCGGGGACAATTCATTGAACCACGGTGTCGCTATCGATACCGACATTTCTTATCATTGTGGATTTTATGGAGGAAATATCACTGGGAAACATATTGATAAAGCCGCAGTGCTTGAATTTACTCTCGCTGATAGATAGTGCATGTATAAGTCACATTTTTGAGCTAGTTACGTCAGTCAATGAAACAATCATCATGAGGCAGTAATGGATCGAAACTCTTGTAAGGCAACCGGTAATTTTTTCCCGTTGGGAGTTTACTGGCCCTGGGAGGATAAACGGACTGGAGTAAATGCAAGGGCAGCCGGCCTTGAAGTCTGGGACTATACGGGAAAGATGATGGAGCTGCTACAGGATCATCACGTTAATTTTGTTTGGGTGATCCATATGCCGGTTGATGAATTGCCTCGGTTCTGCCAGATTGCGGCTGGATACCGAATCAAAGTGGTGGCATCAACGGATATCGAGAAGATGCTGGCGGACTATTCCCCCGGCACAATCGATCGCGTGGTTGGTGAGCTCGTGGCAAAATGGCGAAATCTCGACGCGTTGATCGGATATGTCGGGTTTGATGAACCCTTGGGGATGGATTTGCAGGTTGTCAACTCGATGCAGGATGCTTTTCACCGTCACGATCCCGCTCGTTTTTTTACAGTGGTCTCTCGGCCTCATGAAGCCCCTTTGGCTATGCACCATCTTAATGCGGATCAAATTTGCATTGACCCATATCCCTTTTTCCATGAGAAAGCACCATGGAACGACGACAACAGCCAGATCGCATCGAAAGAACGACATCTTACCCGGCTTGAAAATGTAGCGTATCTGAGAGATAAATACCGGAAAAGCTGTTGGTTTATGCCCCAAGGCTTTGCCGAATTCGCCGGCAAGGGTTATTTTGACCGTGAGAGAGACCAGATTGCGGTGTTGCCTGGTTCATTCATCAATTGGCGGATGCCGACCATCGAGGAGTATGCCTGGTTAATCTGGTCGGCGCTCGTTCGAGGATATAATGGGATAATCACATTCGTCCTTTTGCCGGGAGGCATACCGGAGAAAGAGGATTTCCTAAATGAATACGGCCAAAATCATATTGTTCAATCCACCGAATGGTGGGGTGAAAAAGCCAATGTCGAAAAATTAACTTATATCGACAAGGAAACGGCATTGATAACCAGGGGATTGACACCTTCTCCGCAGATGAAGAAAATGTCTGAAATTTTTGCGGCCTTGTCCCCCCTGGCAGACAAACTTACAACGGCCCGACCCCTTTATCCTCTGGTATTTAGCGAGAAACCGTATTGCACAAGGACTTTTACTGCCGATGACAACGGGATCATCGCAGTTATTGTCAATGATGATCTTGGCGGCAAACGAAGGGGGAAATTATTTCTCCTTCCAGCGGTCACGAGGGTTACTGATTTGTTGACGGGGAAAGATGTAGTTATCCGAGAGGACCAAGGCTTTGGAACAATTGAGACTGAACTTGCCCCTGGGGAAGGCACCATTATCGAGATCGAGACGGGCGAGCTGACCCATTCCCTGCTGGCCAGCTTTGATTTTTCGGCTGTCGAGGCCCAGGATCAACCGCTATGGGAGCGAATCAATTGCAAGCTTGTAAACAGTGTCGAGGGGTCTGGTGTCCCGGGACTGATGCCGGACGACGCGCGTCATCCGGCTTTTCTTGTAAAAGATTTCCGGGACAGATTCTCAAGGAAGTTTTGCCCGGACCGATTCAAGGGACAGTTTTTCCTTTACCTGGAAGGGACAGGATGTTTGAACGTGGCATGCCTGGACGAACACGATGCGCAATTAGTTGCACAAGTTTGGAAGGGGATCCCATTTCGTCTTCCCGTCGAGACAAAATCTATCAGGATCGAGCTGGCCGATTGCAATTCGGTCATTAACAGAATATCAATTGTTTACTGTGAAATGGACTGGTGCAATGAATAAGAACATCGTCTTGATTCACGCCGACCAACTGCGGCATGACAGCCTCGGTTGCAATGGGAACCCGTATGCGGTTACACCGAATATTGACCGTTTGGCATCGGAGTCAACCGTCTTTGACCGGCATATTGCCTCGAGTCCAATATGCATGCCATCCAGGGCAAGTTTATTGACGGGGCTTTACCCTCCCGGGCACAATGTCTATACAAATGGGGTTGCGCTCAACCGAAAAGATTATGTCAAAGTCAATGATCAGTTCAATACAGGAAATATCATTCAAGAACCGGTGACGATGGCGGATATGTTTGCCAATGCCGGTTATGACACTGTTTCTTTTGGCAAACTTCACCTGACTCCGAATATTTCCCCGGTGGAATATGCCTACCATGAGTGCTGGAAACTGATGGAGGACAGATCATACGAGGATTGGCACGGCCCTTATTACGGCTTCCGCTATGTTGACATGACTCTAGGCCACGGCGAACAACCTTGTCATGGGGGGCACTATGGAGCCTGGCTGAAGAAAAATCATCCTGATTTTTGTCAGGAAGTAATGAAAAATGCCGAGAGCGGGCCAAGGCCTATTCCGGGCAAAGGAGACCTTTATCCATCCCCTGTACCCTCTACCCTTCATCATTCAACATGGTTGGCCAATCGTTTCTCTTCCTATCTGGGAAATGAACGCCCCAAGGACAAACCTTTTTTCGCCTTCATAGGGTTCCCCGACCCGCATCATCCGTTTACCCCCTCATATGACATTGTTGAAAAACTTGGAGATATCGAGGTCAAGGAGCCTTTCGATTCACTCGGGGAAGGCTTCAGGAATTCGGAAGTCCTGAGGAAATTCATGAGTGGTCAGTATGCAAATCTGTCGGTTGCAGACCTGACTGAGGATCAGCGCAAGACAATCATCCGTTATACCTACGCAATGGTCCACCAGATCGACATTGCTGTCGGAAAGATCCTCGAGGCCATTGAGAAGGCCGGATTGATGGATGACACCATCATAGTTTTCACCAGTGACCACGGTGATTTTCTTTGCGATCATCAACTGTTGTATAAGAGAGAAATCGGTTCAAATGTCTTACTGCATGTGCCTTTTATTATTCGAGCATCCTATGCCGAGTTGCCGGGGCGAGTTGTGAGCCCAATGAGCAACTGTGATGTGATGCCTACATTGGCGGCCTTGACTGGAGTTGCCCCACCCGAAGGACTTCACGGTGTAAATATTGCCGAGAAACTGCAGAAAGATCAAGAGCACCATGCGTTTGCCTTTTGTTCGTCTGGAACTCCAGGGTCTGTCAACTACTCCATTTATGACCGGGAACATCGGCTCGGCTGGTATCCTCATGACAATCTCGTGGAACTATTCGACCATGGAAACGATCCTGGTGAAAGTGTCAACCTTGCCGGGGAAAACAGCGGATTGGTTGAATGTATGAAAGATGAAATAAGGGAACGGATGATCCGGTGTTACAATCCAATTATCGGCAGGGTTGGCCCCTGGTAAAAAGTGAGTAAACCAGGCTCAAAAAAATAAAAGTAAAATAAGGAGACGGGTGTATGGAAGCAGGAAAAAACAGGAGGACGGATTTTACTTTGATCGAGCTTCTGGTCGTTATTGCAATTATTGCTATTTTGGCCTCAATGCTGTTGCCCGCGTTGCGATTGGCCAGGGATTCGGCCAAAACCATTGTCTGTGCCAACAACATGAAACAGTTCGGGATGGCATTCATTCAATACACTGCAGATCACGACGGGGGAATCCCCTGGGAGGATGGCAACTGGCCTCCGGGGGCGTGGATGTATCAAATGCAGGATTGGATGCCTGGCTTCACCTATGGGGAAGCTGTGGATGGCAGTCTTAAGGCAAGAATGCTATCGTGCCCTGCGGTAGGAAGAAGCAGTTCAGACGGTGCTCATTCATCAGACTATGCTCTGAACGTTTGTGCCGCCGTGAGATGGACCCATATTCATCCTCAAGCAAATAAGAACGTATATAGGAATAAAAAGCCTAGTCAGACGTTTATTCTGCATGAATTCAAGCCAGGTTGGAATATGTCCTACGGTCAAGCAGCTTTGATGAACACCACTTATTTTACCGATTGCTACAGGCATAACCAATCTATGAACGCTTTGTATCTAGACGGACATGTGAGGCAACATAAGAGGACTGATATACAGGTTGCGGATTTCGGAACTGTTCCCTGGAGAAGCGATTATTGAGGAAAGTTTTCTACTGAAGGATTCAATACAAAGGAGGTTTAAGATGAGAAGGATGATGTCGGCTTTTGTCGGATGTGTGATCATTCGGCTTTTACTCGGTCATGGTGTTGCAGCGGATAGTACGACCCGCACCGCCACTTTCTTCCCCAAAGGAGTCTATTGGCCCTGGGTGCCGTTTAACCAACCCGAGAGGAACAAGCACGCGCAACATGCAGGACTGGACCATTGGGAATATGCGGATCAGATCATGCGGAAACTCAGTGAGAACAATTTCAATTTGATCTGGGTGATCCATATGCCGGACCACGAGCTGGGACGATTTTGCGAGCTGGCCAGAAAGCACAATTTAAACGTTGCCGCCGCCGGGATGCATTTGCGAGGTCAGGTGAAATGGGGGGCAAGCTCCAACTATGATCCAGTCAATGTGGCGGAAACTGCAAAGGGAATTGTGAATCGACGTGGCGACATCGAGAACCTCATCGCCCACGTCGGCCTTGACGAACCTAGGACCGAGGAAATGATGGCTATGAACTCGGTTTACGCTTACTTCAAACATTTCGACCCCGTCAGGGAATTCTGGCTGGTGATTCGTCCGCACAACCTCCCCTACGCCATGCGCTATCTGGACCGCGACATTCTCCTCACTGTCGATCCATACTTTTTCTTCCACCCTTGCGCATGGATGCCGGATGCAACCACCACAAAGTGCCAAAAAAAACAAAACGTAAAGATCAACATGACCAGTCGTCTGGCCAAGACCTACGACCGCCCGTTCATGCTGATGCCCCAGGTATTCACTGAGAGTTTTGGCGGCGGCAGATATTTCGATCCTGAAAAAGGACAGATCGTTATCCTGCCTGGCTCCTTTCTCAATTGGCGTCAAACCACACCCACGGAAACGACCTGGCAGATTTGGAACGGTCTCGCCAAGGGAGCCAAGGGGTTTGTTACATTCACACTTTTCCACGGCTATGATATAACTAAGGAGGACTTTATCGGGAAGCATGGCGAGAATGTCGCTGAAGGCAGGGAAATACTTGATAAACACGACAATTGCAACGTCACAGAACCCGTTTGGGTTGACGACGGACTGGTTCGGCGCGGGCTTGAGATGGCACCCCAGTTTCACGCTCTTGGCAAGCTTAACGGCGAGCTGGCACCATTTTCAGAATTGCTCTCCGAGGGCAAACCCGCGCCGCCTCTATGTCTCGTTGACAATGACAATCTAGCAGCCACATTTGAATATGGCGGCGACGTCATGACGAAAAAATATTACGCCGTAGTCGTCAACAATGACACGGAAAATGCCATCAGACAGGAAATCAAAACGCTTCCATGCGTGCTCAAGGCGACAAATTTGCTGACTGGCGAGGTGCTTGAAGGTGATAAATCAGAATCGGAATCAGACTTCCTCAATTTCGCCATAAATCTCAATCCTGGCGGAGGCGCGCTTCTGACTTTTGATTTGCCTTCCAGTGGTGCTTACTCACGCATTGATTATCTGGAATTTGTCTCAGACTATGAAAAGAACCGTAGGACCGAGCTTGATAATTTGACTATCCACCCGACTTCCGAGGGTCGCGAACGTCCTTGTTTGAGAGTAGAGACGAAAGATAAGCCAGGCTACCTCGCCTATGCACTTAAGGATTGCGTGGAACCGACAAGATATAAGAGCGGGAACCTCTTTTTTGTCTTCAACGCCAACGGGCCGTTCAAAGTGTCGTTCCTCGCGGGAAATGATGATGTCATCAAGGAAGAGGACTTGGCCTTCTCCCATCTCATCGAGGCAAGCGAGGAAAAGTTCCTGATAGTGCCAAAGACGGCTCGGAAGATGAAACTCGAGTTCCAATCGGATGAATCAGCCCTGATGGAGATCAGCCTGCTATACAGTCACGACCATCGCAATTAATAGTTGAGCCAATTTCAAACAGTGAGGAAACAATGATCAACGCACCTAAACCTGAGATGAAACCCAATATAGTCGTGTTTTTCTGTGATCAACTGAGGATTGACCTGCTTTCCTGCTATGGCGGCAACAAAGTGCGAACTCCAAACATCGATGCATTGGCGGCAAATTCGACGGTTTTCGGAAGAGCCTACACTCCGTGTGCGCTTTGTTCTCCTGCAAGAGCAAGCTTGATGACCGGACTTTATCCCCATAGTCATCATATGTTCAACAACTCTACACCAGGTTATTCCTATTGCGAGCATCTGAAACCGGAAATCGCAATATTGCCGGATTGGGTGAAGGATGAAACCGACTATGAGTCGGCATATTTCGGGAAATGGCATATCGGTTCTGCCCAAGATTTGTTCAATTCCAGCTTTACCCATACTCACCCCAGACCCGATCAGGATGATCTGCCGTATTTGAATAGTTCACACTGGCATCCTGATCTGAAAATTGGACCGCTTGATTCCTCCTATGCCTCGGGGCAGGCAGGAACAATCAGGGTTCCAATGGAACGTTTTCCCGATGTGGCGGCAGCGAATTATACCAGGCGCTTTATTCGTGGCAGAAAACCCGACGACAAGCCTTTTTGTGCCTTTTGCGCTTTTCCAGGCCCCCACAGTCCCTGGCTGATCCCCTCGGAATTTGGCATTCGTTATGATCCCAAAACAATCGACATGTGGAAGAATCGCAATGATTCTTTTGAGGGCAAACCGATAAACCAACGCAAACTGTATCACCTAGAGCGACATCGCTGTAACCCGGACGAAGAACTGCGCGAACTGCTTGCCTGCCTTTTTTCCTACATGGAGCTGATCGATACTCAGGTCGGCGCCGTTCTTGACGAACTCAAAAGCACAGGTCAATACGACAATACGCTCATCGTATTCACCGCGGATCACGGAGACATGGCCGGTTCGCACGGATTCCTAAGCAAAGGTGCTTACATGTACGACGAGACTTACCGCATTCCGCTGCTCGTCAAGACTCCCGGGGCGTGCAAGGGAAGACGTATCGACAAACCGGTTCACCTGATGGATGTGACCGCTACTCTGATGCACGCAATGCGAGGTGAGCCGATATGCCGCATGGCTACGCACGACTTGCAGGGCGATTCATTGTTGCCCCTGCTCTCAGGAGAGGATTCATGGACGCGCAAGATCCATTATGCGGAGTATCACGGTGATTGGTACGGGCACTATTCCGCTCGAATGGTTACAGATGCCAGATGGAAGCTGGTGTGGAACTTGACTGACTTTTGCGAACTTTACGATCTGGAGCGCGACCCTGGCGAGCTTGTCAATTTGTTCTATTCACCGGGTTCCCGAGCGATTCGGCAGCAGTATTTCCAGCTCATGATCGATGAGGCACGCCGTTTAGGCGACGAACAGCTTGCTCTGCTCGATCCGGGAATCGAAGACTTCATTCACCAGTAAAGCGGAGTTTGCCGAATGCGAGTGACGGAGGAGCGAGTTGGACGGCCATCGATCAAAAGCCACAGCCGATACGTCCACATTGCGCCATTTCAAAAATATATGACGGAATAACGGCAATAAAAAAACTAGGAGTGCAACATGCCGACAATCACTCGTACACCCGATTTTTTCCCCCGCGGGGTCTACTGGCCCTTCGACAAAGAGAGACACGACGGCAACGCCGCTCAAATAGGCATGGACCGTTGGACGTACGCGGAGCGTTTGATGGATATTGCCAAGGCACGCAATGTCAACCTGCTCTGGGTCATCCACATGCCCGTCGATGATTTGCCTCGCTTCTGCGAACTGGCCAGCGAGCGCGACTTGATGGTGACGGCATCCGCGGACTTGAAGGACTATTTCCCAAGTTACGCTCCCAGGGATATCGACATAGGTGTGGCCGAATTGACGGCACGCTGGAAAGATTGCGACGCGTTGATCGGCTACGTTGGTTTCGACGAGCCCAAGCGACGTGAGATGATGACTTGCGAGATGATTCGGCGAGCCTTTCGCCGCCACGATCCGCAGCGTTTTTTCTGCGTTGTGGCGCGTCCGCACGAGACACCACTGGCGTTGCGGCAGCTCGAAGCCGATGCCTTTGTGATCGATCCCTATCATTTCTATTTCATCCCAGGGCCATGGTACTCCGAATGGGACAAGGATGTGACTCGGTCGAGATACACTCGGGACATCGAATGCGGTTGCTCTCTTGCTCATTCCTTGGACAAACGCCTTTGGGCCATGCCGCAGGCGTTCGTGGAAATCGACCGGGCGGATGGGATGAAACAGCCTCCCTGCTTCTTCGATGTCAACTGCGGAGAGTTTGTCGTCGTTCCCGGTGCCCGCGCAAATTGGCGGATGCCAACAGATGCAGAATTGAAATGGCAGTGCTGGACCGCGTTGCGCCTGTGCTCACGCGGACTCGTTCCTTTCGTCTTGCTGCCCCCCGTCGTCGACGAGAAAAATAAATACGTCCAAGCCGGCAACGATGTATCAGGTCAAAAAATCGACCGCTCCAACGTTGACCGTCCAAGGGAATTCGGGCCTGGCATGGCATTGATTCAACGCGGTTTGAAGCCGACCCCGCAATTCGATGCCATGGGCGAGCTTTTCGGGGAACTGGCTCGCCATGACCAACTGTTGAAAAACCTGAAACCTACCTACCCGCTGGGGTGGACGAACCATCCCTTCAAAGCGTCCACCGTCACCGCCGATTGCTTTGACGATGAGCGATATTTCATCGTCGTCAACGACGATTTCGAGCGGGCACACACGGGAAAGGCAACTTTCTTGACTTGCGTGAAAAATGTTACGGTAGTCACGCCGTCCAACGGTCAAGTGATGAGATGCGGCGATGATGACAATGCCTGGTCGGTGACTTTGCCGCCCGGCGAAGGGGTCATCCTTCGCCTTGAAACCGCGCCATTTAGCCATGAATTAATCGACGTTCACGATTTCGTTTGGAAAGGAGAGTTGCCCCCCGGGAAAAACGTTGAGAACTTGATCTGGCGACCGTTCCGGGAATATCCGTACGCATCGTCCGCGCTGGTGGTCGACGACACGTCGCACCACGGATGGATTCGTCTGGAACTGCCCTGTAAAAAAGCCAGGACCTCCGGGGACGACAGGCATCAATTGTTCATGTTCGTCGATTCCGGGATCGAACGCGTCGCATCGGAAGGAGAATGGTGGGATAGGCCAGGCTACACGGCAGCCAGTTTCAGCGAGGACGGCGAGACGTTTGGCTCATCCACGAGCACGAAAGT
>JAFGFR010000331.1 GCA_016930955.1 Victivallales bacterium
GAGGCGATATAGTGGAAGGTGTATTTGACATCTGTGAACGGCACCCCGTCCTCAAGAGGTTTGATGACAAGTCTCATGGGGATGCCGAAGGCCTGTTTCTCGTCGGTGTCGAGGGTGCTGCCGTCGGCCGGGGCGCCGTTGGCGGCGAAACCGTCGCAATGAAATATTGGTGCCAGTATAAATTATTCATTGTATATCAAAATATTATGATTATATTATTGCTTTTTTCGACATCCTTTTTTTCTAGCCGTCAGCCTTCCGGAGACAAGTTGGAGGCCCTGTCTGAACTTCTCGTCTCCGAGCCAGGCTCCGGATGAAGTGAAGATATCCTTTTCTCCATCATCCTCGCTGCTGCTTATGTACGCCAAGTAGTTCCGTCGGCACTGCTTTTCCGTCTCGCCCCAGTTCCTTCTGTATGGATGTCTGGCAGGCGAGACCAGGCTGTCGGCTCTGCCCAAAACATAGGCGGCAGCCGAAGACCACTGGTAATCAGCGGGAGTCGCGACTCCTTCAATATCCGCAGCAAGGGGATTGCGCTCGATATAGCGTCCAAGGCGGTTGAGATAAAGCTCCTTCTGGACGATAATGCTTTTAAAGCGTCCCTCCCAGATGGTCCCGTTGCCGCCGCCCTTTTGCTTGTGCCAGTATCTGCTATACAAGGCACACACACGCCCAATATACGCCGAGAGCGTCCTGGTGTCCAGCGTTTCGACGGCAAGATGGAAGTGATTGCTCATCATGACATAGTGATAGATGTCGACATTGAAGTGCTTTCTTTGTTCGGAAAGAAGACGGCAGAAACAGTCGCGGTCTTCCGCACGGGAAAGTATCCATGCGCTGTTGATTCCGCGATTGAATACATGATACACGCCTCTACCCATCCGCCAACGAGGAACTCTACCCATAAAATATGCCTCATGAATGAATGCAACAATATAACTGCAATGCTTTATATTGCAAAGATTAATTTATACTGGCACCGGTTCTTTTATTTGCAAGCACGGGGCAATACTCTGAGGAAAAAATCAAGGGTTGCGGGTTATTTTTCGGTTTTTGGTTCACTTTTAGGCGTTGATTTTGCTAATTTCGCAGCCATCAGCATTGTAAAAATGATACCCCAGAAGAGAATGGAAATGAAAAAAATCCAGGCCCCGGTGGAAAGCTGTATCGCGGCCGCCCATTGGCCGATGAAAGAATCCCCTGCGAGCTGCAGGCCGAGCATCACCAGAAATCCCCCGGCCATTCCGAAGAATACCGTGGCTCCCGCCGATGCAAAAAAGTTTTTTCCAGTTTCCTCAGGCATGATGCGTAATTTCCATTCACGGCTTAAAAGGGATGCCGCGAGGGCTCCGATCAGAATACCGCCGAGAAACCCTGTCTGCCAGTCCAGGAACGGCGGTTCCCTGATTGTCCGGTTATGGAAGGATTCCTGACAGTATTCCGAAAGCATCAGATATCCATCGCTCAGCCCGACAGGTGAATCGAGCACATAAAGCATCAGCACAAACAATAAAGCGATGACTGTACCTGACAGATAAGTCGACCATTTTCCGGTAAAAAGTTTAATTATCATTTTTTCTGATATCCTTCTGGGAATGAATAAGATAATGGGCAATAGTAAGAAAAACCAGCAGAGTGGAACCGAGCCATGGCTGCACCAGAAGCAGCACTGATGAGAGAATAAACAGGATTATGATCATTTCCCGTTCCGAATATTCAAAAGCGTAGCACCAGTGTTTTTTGATCGAAAAAATAATCGGGTGATTCATCACCTCAATGATATTACGCAGTTCCCGATGGATATAATCCCAGGACTCGGGCCGTTCATATGGTTTTTTCTCCATCATTGAATTGATAAGAGCGCAAAGCCGCGGCGGAGTTCCGGGAACCGCGAGAGCTATATCCGGCGGTTTGTTCTTAAGATGTTTCATAATCAGGTCTTTGAGTTTTTCCGCCTGAAACGGGGGTTCTCCAGCGATAAGATGATACATCATGCAGCCGAAGGAATAAATGTCAGATTTAAAATCGCAGGGCATACGGTTGCCGGAAATTGTTTCAGGTGAAACATAGTAAGGAGTACCGCATACTTTGGAAGAATTATGCTTTGCGCAATGGAAAAATGTTTCCGCCAATCCGAAGTCCGCCAGCCGCGGAACTCCATTGAAATCGAGCATGATGTTTGACGGCTTGATATCTCCGTGCGTCAGATGCATTTTTTTCTGACCGTGACTCAGCGCATCCGATATCTTCAGGCAGATGTCGAGTATCCTTTCCAGGGGAATCCGGTCCTTCTGATAGATGATTTCCTGCAGGTTCCCGCCTTCAACAAGTTCCATGGCCAGATAAGAAAGACCGTCGCCCGTCACTCCGGCATCATAGACCTTGATGACATTGGGATGATCGAGCTGCGCCATGGCATGCGCTTCTCTTATGAACATCTCGACAATTTCCTGGTCCCTGGCCAATTCCGCGGACATCACTTTCAAGGCGACATTACGGCGGAGATTCACCTGTTCAGCCCGGTAGAGGGTTGCGTGACCGCCTTCACCGATCTTGTCGATGATCTCGTAGTTTCCGATCTTGAAACCGGGCTGCAATTTGTTCGGTTCAAAATTCAAGCCGGTATCCTGTGTTGTTTTTGTACAAGTCAACTGTAACTGAAGAGTTACTGACCTTGCGCCTTATTAAGTTTTACATTCATACTTCAAATCCTGCTTGTCCTCCTTATCGTCCTTCTTTTCCTCATCTTTCGGCGCGTTACGGACACAGCGGAAACCGATGCTCGAACTTGATTCACCAGGCTTTTCACACCCACGTTCGGCACACTGCAAATCGAAACAAAAGAAACCACCTCCCCGAGCGACTTTGAAGCTACCTTGATCAGGCCCCCGAGGATTATTTTTCGGACTTTTTTCGTAATAATTCTCTTCGTACCAGCCATTACACCATTCCCGCGCGTTCCCCAGCATGTCGTAGAGCCCCCAAGGGTTAGGTTTCTTTTGCCCTACCGGCATGAGTTTTGCGAGAGTTCCTTCCCATTTTGTGTTTTCATTTCGGAGCCCGTCGGTGTACATTGCATGGTACCATTTTTTTCTTTCCGGCCAGTAGTTGGCGTACTCGATCAGCTTTTCCTTTTCATCCCCGAAGAAGTATTTTGTATCTGTCCCGGCGCGGCATGCATACTCCCATTCGGCCTCGGTAGGCAGGCGGTAGCCGTTCTTGGTGAAGTCGCATTCCCAGATATCCTCGTCGTAGCAGGGATCGAGTTCCTCGGCCCTCGACCGAGCGTTGCAGTAGCGGGCTGCATCGTACCAAGATATACCTACGACAGGGAATTTATCTCCGATTTCAGGTAGTGCCGTTGGTGGTGTGAAAGTGATATTACCTCTAGCCGTTTTCAGTTTTTCCCTGTGCTCAACAACAGGGTTTTCATTCATAATTTCCTTATAATCCTTCTGGGTGACTTCATATTTGTCAATATAAAATGAATCCAATCTCACTTTGTGTTTTGGCAATGCTCTTCTCTTGGTGTGTATATCACCGTCAACATCACCCCCCATGAAATATGAGCCGGCCTCTATATAGACCATCTCTCTGGCTCCCGCAGAAATCCCACTCATAAAGACAACTATCAAAGATGTCATCAAACACAAATTTTGTACTTTCATTTTTTCTCCCTTATCATTTATGGTTTTAGTATCCAAATGCGCCTGTTGAGCACATTTATCTCGCTACCTTTAGCCTTCAACATATTATAATAATCCTCCACTTTCTCATGCCGGAAAATTTTAGATTCCGAATCCCCTGAATATGTCAAGGCCTGTGCCCCAGTCTTGTCTTCGAGAACAGTGCTAGGATGGTATCTTCCCATATCGGTTTCCCCGAGCCATAATTTCCAGCCACGTTGCAGGGGGAGTGCCAAGAAATCCGCCCAGGAATAGCTGTTCTTCGTCCATCCCTCAGCCTTGAGTTCGTTCCAGAACGACATCCCGACAGGAGATACCTCGCCTTTATGGGCATGCGTCATGGAAGGCCCGCATGTCAGTCCAACGTCTTTCACCTGTATGTCGTCTGCTCCACCAAGCTGGATGCCGCCGACGGATTCCGCGCATTTCTTCCCGTGCTGGAAGTTCTCGACATCCCTTGCGAGGTGGTCTTTGAATAGCGCGACCTGTTTTTTATCCAGGATCGAGACGTTCCCGTTGATTGTCAGCTTGACTGCGAGGGTGTCTTTTATTGGTTCGTTCGGTTTTGAGAACTCCGCCGTCGGCGGCGGGGTGTGGACAGCCTTGAGCTTGTCGTTGACATCCGGGGCGAGTGTGCCGGCCTTGGCTTCCAGGAAGCTCCATTCGATCTTGTGCCTCAGCTTGGTAATATCCACGTTGTTCGTGGTTTTCAGGGTCGCCGCCACCGGATGGATTTTCTTTCTGGAGTCTTCCCCCAGCGCGGAGCGTGTCACGGCCTGGTAGAAATAGCTGTATGGCCTGAGCGAGATGTCTTTGTTGAAGAACTCCTCGAGAGTGCAGTTCTTGTCCAACCAATCGGCTTTGTCGAAGGGCTTAGCGATAGAGATACATATTGAGGACAAGGGTATCACTTGACTCGCAACCTCGCAAATGGGAAATCCTAAATCCTAAGCACTAAACCCCAAACAAATCCGGAACTCAAAACTCAAATAATACCCCCCCCGGGCGCGCTCCGCCACGTCGGATGCAGGGCAGGCTTGACACAACCCGTCAGCGGCTCCGCTACTCCTGCTTGTCCTGTTTGTTGTCCTTTTCTTTCTCAGCTTTCTCATCCTTCGGTGCGTTGCGGACACAGCGGAAACCGATGGTTGCCATTCCTTTTAGATGATAGGAGCGATCATAAGAAGATGCTTCATAATCAGTAAATGTGCAACCTCTTATTACTTTGTCTGTTCCTTTTTCTGGGCCTTTGGGATTGTCTTTTGGACTTTTCTCGTAATAATCCTCATCGTACCAGTCATTGCACCATTCCCATGTGTTTCCTAAGATGTCGTAGAGCCCCCAAGGGTTAGGTTTCTTTTGACCTACCGGCATGAGTTTTGCGATAGTCTTATCCCACACAAATCCCATTGTATCCTCATGCTTTCTGATATAGCTATAGAAGGCATCATCCCATTCCTTATAATCCGGCCAGTAATTAGCGTACTCGATCAGCTTTTCCTTTTCATCCCCGAAGAAGTATTTTGTATCTGTCCCGGCGCGGCATGCATACTCCCACTCGGCCTCGGTAGGGAGACGATATCCGTTCTTGGTGAAGTCGCACTCCCAGGTCTCCTCGTCATAGCAGGGCTCCAGCCCTTCTTTGACTGACCGCTTGTTGCAATATTTGGCGGCATCGTACCAGCTAAGCCCAGTGACGGGATAGTTCTCTCCGACAAGCGCGACAGGAACGATTGGCTTATAGCCCAGATCCTTCATTCTATCCGTCATTTCGACCCGTTCCTTCGTTGCAGACGGGTTCGTGCCCATCAGGTTTTCATAATCTCCCTGTGTGACTTTGTATTTATCCATATAGAACTGATCCAATACGACCTTATGTTTAGGAGTTGGCCTTCTTGTGCCATGTTCGTCATAGCGCGGACCGTCCAGACCCATCATGAAAGAGCCTAAAGAAATCTTGACCATTTCACTGGATTCAGCGACCAAGCCGTTCATAAACACGAAGAGTGATGCAATAAAAACAATATGCCTTTTATTCATTTGAATTCTCCTTATTTGGGTTGCAAAACCCAGATTCTACGGTTTGTTGGTGAAACATTTTTAAGCATTTGATCATAATAATCCCCCACTTTCTCGTGCCGGAAAAGTCCTGAAACTGTGTCTCCGGAATGGGTTCGCGCAGTTGAGACGGTGCCGGTCTCCATGACAGTCACCGGGTGTCTATCAGGACGGGAGATGTCTCCAATGTATATTTTCCAACCTCGCTCGATAGTCATTTCCAGTAAGTCATCATTCCATTTGTAGCCTGGAGTCCTCACTGTATCGTCCTCATTCCCGGTATAGTCATCGGGGTCGGTTCCATTTTCGATCCATCCGGATTTCCTTAATCTAGTCCACAACTCAACATGATTTCCCTTCTTCCCTTCGTGCGCATGGACGAATGATGATGCACATCCGAGTTGTATCCCGCCAACCAGACTGCCGTCCTCAAGCTCGATCCCGGCAACGCCGTCCTTGCGCATACAATTCTTCCCGTGCTGGAAGTTCTCGACATCCCTTGCGAGGTGGTCTTTGAATACTTGCACGGCCTTCAGGTCTTTCAGGGATGATTTTTTCACTTTCAGCTCGAGCAGGCCGATTAGGAAATCATCCTGAGAATATGGAGGAGACGGCAGTGAGGGCGGGGGGATATGCCTGGGGCTGAGGGTGTCGGTGTCCTCGAGCGAGCCTGCCTGCTGGGTCAATCTCCATTCGTATTGGATATAGCTCGGCGTGCCGCCGATGATTGACTTGATGCCGAAGATTGACTTGATGCCCTTGTTTACGCCTGGCGCCGAGCCGGCCACGGCCTGATTCTCATAGCAGTACGGGGCGGCGTCGCTGAAAATGGCCGAGAGCTTCTCGTTGTCCTTGAGGTCCTGCTTGAGTCTTGGTTTAATTATCTTCGGGCCGAGCACGAAAACAACTTTCGCGGCGACTTCGGAGTCTTGGTTCCTGACACGCCCGACCAGCTTTTCATTCTCAAACTCAACATAGGTTTTGACAGTTTTTGTTATGACATGTGATTTCTCGTCATAACTGATCAGCCAGCATGCGCCGTCGCTGTCGCTGATGGTGGCGATTTTATCCGAACCTCCCTTGAGGTAGAACCATCCGTCGTCCGGGGCGAGCTGGCTTTTGGCGAACTCGGCGGGGAAGGCATCCCATGCGCCGAGGTATTCTTCCGGGTCCGGCAGGCCCTTCACGCGCATGGTGAAGGGGGCGCAGGTCCCCTGTGTGCTGCCCATGCCTTTGCGGACATCCCTCACGACCCATCTTTCCCTGCCTGCGCCACCTCCGCCGGGGACTCCGGGGATGCGGACTTCGCAGCGGAAGAGATTGCTCTCCGGTTCTGTCTCGGTGAACTGTCCTGTGATGGTGCTGATTTGGTCTATGACCATGACCGGGACTTGTGCGTTGAAGCGGTCAATCCGGGGGGTGAGGCGCGGTGAGCGACCGAGAATCCGGACGGTTGTCTCCTCGCCGTCGAGCTCGCCGTGGAAGACGAGGGAGTCGGGCTGGTTTTCGAGTTCCTCGAACCACGGGTCGTCCTCGAGGGGCTCACGGCTGCCGAAGTAGTACTGTAGCTTGTCTGGGACCTGCGGTTTCGGCTCGACGGGTAGGTGTATGTTGGCGAGTATTGTCCCGCCGCCTCCACCACCGCCTCCGCCGCCGGTGGTCTCCTTGACGAGGGTGAACGAGAACTCTGCGAAGCCGCTCAGACCCGCGGCGTTCTCGGAGGTTGTGACGCGGACGGTGTGCGTGCCCTCTCCAAGGTTTGCGAGCGGCAGCGAGAGGTTCACCGGATTGAACGTGCCCTTGTACGGGTGCTGTTTCCAGAAGGACTTGGCGCCGCCCGCGACCGCACGGACATTCGCCGTGCCGCGCTCGGAGCCGTTGACGGTGACGGTCACGCCCTCGATCTCCCCGACACCCTCCGGAAGGTTGTCGGCGACGGGGTCGAGTATCTCATCGCAGCGTATCTGTACGCGGACACTGTTCCCGGCGACGCGCACCTGCGGGTCGGCGAGCTTTACTTCCGGTCGCGGGGTGCATACGCCGACGAAGTCGGTGGGGACGATCTCGCCGTTCTCTCCCTTTGTGACGAACTGCATAAGGATGGGCCTCAGCCTGACCTTGTCCTCGAACTCGATCTTGCCCTGTTTAGGGGAGGTGAACTCGGCCTTGACGGTGATAAGGAGCTGATCGCCAGTGAACTTCTCCGCACCCGGTGCGGCCTCGACATAGAGAAGCTGGGAACCGTCATCCATTCCCACTTCAGCGGCAGTCAGTTCGCTACCGGAAGGGACAAAGTCGCCTCCGCTCTTAACAGATGCCTTTTTACGGGTCTTGTTCTTGTTCATCCAGATGCGGAACCCTGCGGGCGCGGAGCATGTGTAGCTGGACTCAGCGTCGCCCTCGACCTTGGCGTTGGCCGGGTCTGAGGCGGTGTATGTGAAGGTGTATTTGACATCTGTGAACGGCACGCCATCCTCAAGTGGTTTGATGACAAGTCTCATCGGGATGCCGAATGCTGCGGGCTCGTTGGTATCAAGGGTCTTCC
>JAFGFR010000332.1 GCA_016930955.1 Victivallales bacterium
CCCCTATCTTTGATGTAGCCAGTGACGCACATTTCTGGAAACAGCACCAGCACACCGCCGGCGTGGCTGCGGCATTCGTTGCCGAAACGGCGGGCAATCCCGGCGGCATTGCCGGCAATGTCGAGAGGCCGGACACGCAGGCTAAGCGCCACCATACTTGTGTTCGTCATCGTAAACTCCCAAAGTTTCGACGTTTATCCCAAACCCACGCAGCCGGAACCCAAAGACTTCAAGTTTTTTGCTGGCAACGCGCAAGATTCTTTGATCAAGGTTAAAAAAACACATTCACCACGGACAAACATGTCAAGGAGCCAATTTCAAAACTCCCCGTGGCCGCGCGGCTTGCCATTTTGGATGCGAGGCCATGCCGATGCGGAAATGGTCATGCCTGCCTAGTCTATTCCGACCGCAACGGCGTGGCATTCGCGCCAAAAGAGACTGACGCCCAAAGGGTTGGGGCGGAGGCACGACATTCGCCACTGCGAAATGGCGGGCACAGACAGTTTATGGTATGCAACAGCCATTTCGCAGCACCGTCTGCCGCGCCTGCGCTCACAACGCGGTTCACGCGGAGTTTTGAAACTGGCTCTAAGATCTGACGACACCAATACTGTCTGCCTCGAAAGGAATTGTCATTGGCGGCTGATCATCCCCCTTGGCCTCTCTGGCCAGTTCCGTCAGACGCTTCCGCAAAACTTCCAAAGTATCGGCATTGGTGCTTTCGCCCGCCAGGTTTGTGGTTTCGCCGGGATCGTCACTCAGGGAAAAGAGTTCCTCGTAAACCGGTGTTTCACCATTCAGCGATGAAGTGAGGCATTCCGTGTAGTCGTCAAGTGTGCTTCTGAACTTTCGTCCGGCCTGCTTGGGATCCTCGGTTCTGGCGAAGTAGCGGATGTATTTCCAGTTCCCGGTGCGAATACTTTCGCTGCGTGGGTAGTTCTGGATGTCCATGAGTTGTTCGGTGAAGATTTCAGTTCTCCATCGGGGTGTCTCACCTTGCAGCAAGGGGGACAGGCTAGTTCCCTGCATGCTGTCTGGTATCTCAACACCACACAGGTCCAGCATGGTTGGAGCGAGATCGGGAACGACAACAAACTCATCTCGCGAGCGTTCGAAGGTGGCATCCATGCGGCGGGGATCGAAGATGATCAGGGGAATACGGATATCTTCCTCGTACAGGAAGCATTTCCCCCCGAGGCCGTGCTCCCCGTGGTGGGTGCCGTGATCTGTCGAGAATACGATGATTGTGTTGTCTGCGAGGCTTAATCGGTCAAGGGCAACGCGAAGATTTCCAAGCATCCTATCCATGCCGGTGATGGTCTGGTACTCGCGGATGCGTCGTTCGCGCAGACTGCAAGGAGCCCTGACGTAATCGTATTCCGGGAGGTAGATGCCGCTATAGACATCATGAGGAATGCGAGGCTCGACGATGTCGCGAAACGGCAGGTAGGTCGCAGGCAGCGGGACCTCGTCGAATCGGTCGCGGTAGCGCGTGATGTACATCTCCCCGTCGCTGGGGCGCATCTGCATGTTTCCTGTTCCGTAGGGATGCGGCAGGTTGAAGGTCACGCAAAGGCAGAATGGCTGGTCTTCCGGGCGCCGCGGCAGCGAGCGCGAGCAGTTCTCTATGAAGTCAGCTTGCGGGTTCAGAAAGTTCTGCAGCCCCTCCTCGAACACCTCCACCTGCGTGTCCGCTCTTGCATTCCTGTATATCTCGCCGCCGTCAGCCTGCTCTTTAGGATAGAACCCGCTGTGGCCGTGATTGCCGTACCAGTAGTCGAATACGTCTTCGAAATATCCGCTGTCATAGCCGGATTTCCCGCCCCCGGCGGGGACGTGATTCTTTCCGACCCAACCCATGAAGTATCCCGCCTGCTTGAGTTGCATGGGGAAGCTCTTATCCCATGCGCCAGGGTGCAGGCTCGAGCCGCTGTTGAAGTTGATTCCGTGCCTTCTTTCCCATTGCCCGGTGTAATGACAAGTCCTGCTGGGTGTGCATGCCGGACTGGTGCAAAAGGCATTGGTGAACAGCACGCCGTCTCTGGCCAAGGCATCAAGATTCGGTGTCTGAAGTATAGGGTGATTCCGGGAACCCAGTTGCTCCGCTCGATGGTCATCGCCAAGAATGTAGATAATATTGGGTTGGCTCTCGCTCATTTCTCACCCTTTACTTTGCATCTCTGGATTAATAAACTCTTACACCGGCGAAATAACGTAACCCGGATTTGCTTGTTGTCAAATCATAGGTACGACCAGCACCCTACCGGGTGATCTTTGTGTCAAGCTCCGGGAAGAGGGCAAGGACTCCTACAGTTTTTCCCCATGGGATCGCGGGGCCCCGTACCCGCTCCTCAATCAATGCGAGTGCTGAGCCTCGCGATCTCAGCAAAACATGTCCCTCCATCCCCTTTCATCTCTTCCCGGTGAAAACGCAAGAGAAAAGTTCGGTGATAAGTTCGGAGGAAATGCTGGTGACATTCAAGCGGCGGCAAGGCACCGTCTGGCTCGACAGTGTCGATAATGTCGAAAATATCGATAGTATCGACATTATCGAAAGTTTCGACGATAGTGATTGCTGGTTGTCCCTGAAACCTGCTTGCCGCGGCGTCTTGTCACGGCGTAGCCTTCCGGCGTCGCTTCGAGCTATGCCATACAAGTCGCCGGGCAGGTGTCAACTTGTTTCAGGACAAGACAATTCATTTTGGATCAGTGACGGGGCAGAATTTGTAGCATCTTCCGCATGAGAGGCACTTCATTCTGTCGGGCTCGTAGATGTCGCTTCTTTTTATTGTCGAGAGAGAAAGGAGTTTCCCTTGGATGGCGATTGCGATGAAGAAGCCTAGGAGCCACCCGCCGGATCTGAAGCTTTTTTTGATGGCCATGGCCTCGGCATATAGCTCATTGGATGTGGTCCCGGAGGCGCGGAACGCGAGGGTTTCCAAAGTTGTCCCTGCAGGTGCGGTGCCGAGATCCTCGGCCAGCATCTGCTCTGCCAGACGCACGGTGGGATGGAATCGGGCAAAGGTGCCGTCGAGCCTCGAGAGGCAAAACCCTGTCAGGAGTATGACGACAGGGGTGGCAAGCAGGATATGTGCTATGCGCTTTTTCCCGGCTTCTCTGGTCTCGGGGAGTTTCTCCGGGAAGGGTTTGTTGATTGCCCCGAAGGGGCAGGCATTCTCGCACAGATTGCATTTTATGCATTCGTCGGGTGTGATGCTGACACGGTGTTTGGAGAAGAACGCAGCGAGGCGCAGCAGAGCGCCGTAGGGGCAGACGAAACGGCAATAGGCTCTGCCGATGAAGACGCAGATGGACAAGAAAATTATTGATATCACCACCGCCACTGCGGTCCCTTGCAGCCTGAACACGGTCACAAAGGGGTCGTGGTCGCATATCAGGAAGCAGGCGTTGTTGGCCACGAGCAGCACTGCCAGGCCGAGATAGAAATATGGGATCATGCCGAACACGTGGTCGGCCCATGATGGCAGTTTGAGAGGTTTGAGCATCACGACATCCTGTATTGCGCCGAGGGGGCACACCGAGCCGCAGAATACGCGGCCGAAGAACAACGTGAAGAAAAGGGGTGTAATGAAGAAGAGCGCTAGGGCGAATGGGATTTGATAGCCGGAGTCGAACAATGCGAGGACGATGTTTTGTGTCGAGCCGACGACACAGATGCAGCCTTTCTGGTAGAACCCGAAAAAGGCGAGTGACAGCATCATGATGACGAACACGCCCTTTCTGGAGCGTTTTTTAAGCAGTAGGAATGCTGAGGCGCAGAGAGCGGCAATCAATACAAACAGCGGCAGGTATCCTGAGTTGAGTATCCATGGCATGGGGTTTATTGTCGTGGGGAACTGGTAGTCGGTCTCGAACTCGGGCTGGGGGAATCTAGCCTCGGCGAGCGTCGTGCCTGCGATTGACAGCAATTCTCTCATTTCTGTTCCCCCTTGAGGATGTATGGCGAGCTTGCAGGGACGCGTCTGTAGGCCTTGGCTGGGCAAACTTCGGCGATTTTGCAGACGTTGCAGTTCACGCATCTGTCGTGCCTGACCTGCAGATAGAGCGAGCCGTTGCCGAAGTCGCTGCAGCCTTTGACACAAACCCCGCACCCGATGCACAACTTTTCGTTGATGGTGTATTCGAAGTAGGGGTCCTCGACGAATGTGCGGGTGATCGCGGAAGTCGGGCACATCTGGTTCTCTGCTGCGGTGTCCAGTTTTGAAGCGTCCGGGTAGAAATACCCGCTGCATAGATCGCAGTAGCCGCAGACATCGTAGGCGTGCACGCACTTCACTGCGGAGGGGGTCAACACGCAGGCTGTGGCGCATCTGCCGCACTGGATGCACTTCTCGGGGTCGAGCTGCCAGACGGTGTCCTTTTTCGATCCCGAGATGAGTTCGGCTCCTGTCCCCAGCCCGATCCCGAGCGTGGCCGCTATGCCCGCCCCAAGCCTCAGCACATCACGCCTGTCGAATTTCCTTTCCTCAGCCATTTGTTTTTTTCCTCATTGACATCGCTGCGGGGAGCGGGCAGCCGGCAAGGCTGGGACAGCCCCTGCAGATGCCGTTGTTCAAGCATTTGTGCCCGGGAAGGCTCTCTTGGGGGCGTCTGCGCCAACAGATTGCTGCCGCGGCGATCATTCCCCCGGCAACTGCGCCTCTTACGCAGGACCGGAGAAATTCCCGGCGGGTCATTTCTCTTTTTCCTGTTGTGTCATCGGCCATGATGTCACTCCTGATTATATCTCCGAACATGCCGGTCTAGACTTATTTTCTAACAAACACCCTGATCACTTTGGTCTTCTTGTCCATCACCAGTATCCTTTGGGACGAGTCAACAGCCAGTGCGAGGCCTTGGGATCCTTTCTGGAATTGGCCTGCAGACGCCACCAGTCCACTGAAGTTGCCCTGTGGGTCATAGGTCTTTACTCTGACGAAGCCTTTCTCGCTTGTGACGAACGAGCCGTCTTTGAACATCGCGATATGCGAGGGGTTGCAGCAGCCGCAGAACCCTTCGACCTCGTGTGAGTGAGTTCCCCAGCTTTCGAGCAGCTTGCCGTCATGGGAGAACCTTGCGATCGTGTGTTGCCCCGGGTTGACTACCCATACGCCCGAGTCGTCAAGGGCGGCCAGGTCGAAAAATGGGCTCGGCACAACCAGCTTGGGTATCCCGGCACCGGCATCCTCCTCGGCTATCTTGCCCAGGTTCACCCCTTCATGGTTGAATTTCCACACGCTTCTCGTGCCCGCGTCGGCCACGAAGACAATATCCCCTGAAAGTGCGATGGATGTCAGGTAGC
>JAFGFR010000333.1 GCA_016930955.1 Victivallales bacterium
GAGGTTAGCGAAGCGTCGGCCCCGAGCGAGCGTCGGCGAGCGACGGTTCTTGAGCGGAGCGAAAGAAAATCCTCTCATTCCGACCATTTTTCTTGCCGTTTTTAGACTCAAAAAAAGTCTGAAATGCAGCGTCATGCATCTCCCTGTGAACGGTCAATTGGAACGACGGGAATTTGGCCATCTGAAATGACAGGGATTGATTTTTGGGTATTGGATGTAGGATCCGTCGAGTGCTTCGAATCCATGTGGTGTTGAGTAGTTTGGCATGAGTTGTATTTTTCCACCTCCGTGCGGGAGGTCGAAAGCGAAGACGGGGGTTGCGATGGAGGATATTCTGTTTCTCAGCTCCTTGATGATTTGTATTCCCTTTTCGATGCCTGTCGCGAAATGAGAGTTTCCCGTTACGGGGTCCACATGGAAGAGGTAAAGGGGCTTGATTCTGTTTCTGGCGAGTTTGAGGAACAGTTCCTCGAGGGTGTCTGGGGAGTCGTTTATATCTTTCAGCAGGACGGTCTGGTTGACCATTGGCACGCCTTTTCTGACGAGTTTTGAGCATGCCTTCAGTGCTTGGGGTGTCAGTTCTCTGGGGTGGTTGAAATGTGTGGCCATCCATAGATTCTGGGATTTGGCGAGTATATGCACTAGTCTGTCGTCGATGCGTGACGGCATGACCACCGGTATTCTTGATCCGACTCGGATGATCTCGATGGATTTGATTTGTGAGATACGGGAGAGGATTTGGCTGATTTTGCGATTTGGAAGAGTGAGGGGGTCGCCGCCTGAGATGAGTATCTCGTGGATTTTTGGTTTTTTGGCGAGGTATTCGCAGACATTATCGAGTTCATCTGAGCTGATTACGCTTTTTTTGGCGCCATTGCTCCAGATTCTTTTTCGCATGCAGAATCTGCAGTGCACTGCGCAGGTGTTTGTGGTGATGAGCAGTGCCCGGTCGGCGTATCTATGGATGAGTCTCGGCACGGGCATTTGTCTTTCCTCGTCGAGCGGGTCATAGGTGCATTTAGAGTCTTGACGGGCAAGGTCGTCGGTTTCGCGAGTGTCTGGGATTATCTGCCTTGCCACGGGGTCGGAGGCGATTTTTTTCTCATCTGCGAGCGACATGTAGTATTTTGTGGCTTTGAAGGGGAAGATTTTTTCTGCATTCGCGGTGCCTTTGGCGAGTTTTGCGGGAATTTTGAAGGGTGATTCGGCGAGCTTGTCAATGATTTCAGGGTTCATTCGCCTGTCTCCTGCCTGATGAGTCTCAGGGCCTTGGTGATTTTGTTTTGCCCTGGCTTGATTTCGAGTGAGCGTTTCCACATGTTTCTGGCCTCGGCCCGACGTGAGTTTGTGGCGAGAATCCCGCCGAGTGTGTTGTAGATGTCGGGGTCTTGTGAGCCGAGGCTTATCAGGTGTCTGAAGTCTGCCTCGGCGAGGTCGAATTTTTTCAATGCTGTGTGGTAGTATGCTCTGTTGGTTATTGCGCTGACGTATTCCGGGTATATTTCCAGGGCTTTGTCGCATGCCAGGACTGCCTCCTCCAGCATGTCTGCATTGGCGAGTGAGACTGCAAGGTTGTTCCATGTCTTCACGCTATGTGGAGCTGTCTTCACGCCTTTTGCCGCGATACTGTCCTGGCTGTCCCAATCGGCGCATCGAACCCAGACCCTTGGGATTGCTGCCGCGACGGCGACGGCGAAGACTGCCACGGGGATGAACGTTGCGGCGTGGAGTTTCTGCGAGACTCGCAGAACTGCTATTGCGGCGATGCAGCAAAGCCATGCCACGGGGGAGTAGAAAGTTCTTTCCCCGAATATTGTCCCGGTGCACATGATGAAATTGCCTGCGGGCAGAATCGAGAGCACGTATGCGAGGTACAGGAATGCAATTCGTGCTCTTTGGCGTGGGAGCATGGCGAAAAGTGAGGCGGGGACTGCCGAGAACATAAAAAGCGCGAATAATGCATAAGGGTCTGCGAAGTTCGCAACAGGCGTTATTTGTGCGTATGAGTAGTCATGGGAGAGTTTTGCCGGCCAGAAGAATTTTGTCAATGCGATTCCTTGTACTTTTGTGGCGGTGATTATTCTGACTGACAATGGCTCCCCTATCAGTGGGTTGTCAATCCATTGTTTTGCCCCTGGGTCTGGGAGTGTCGAGTCTGCCAATGATGTCCTCATGTAGAATGATATGGCAATAACCAGAATGAAGGATGCATAGACGGGGGCGAGCTGCATGGCGCGTTTATTTATGATGTTCATTGACAATTTTTGTTTGTTCTGTTTGTTGAGCATGCAGTCGTACATGATGCAGAGGGGCAGGAGCACGATCCCGCTTTCCTTGGAGGCGAATGCGAGGAAGAGGCATGCGGGTGGCAGAATGGCCTGGGCTGCTTTTCTGAAGGTTCTGGAGGCAATTTCAAAACTTCCCGTGGCTGTTCGGCCTGTTATTTTGGATGCGAGGCCACGCCGATGCGGGCACAGGCAGTTGATGGCATGCAACAGCCATTTCGCCGCACCGTCTGCCGCGCCTGCGCTCCCAACGCGGTTCACGCTGAGTTTTGAGACTGGCTCTCTTGATTTGCCTTTTGGGATCGAGGTTTGGAGTTGTATATGCGTTATGAGTCCTGCGAGGACGAATGCCAGGGAAAGTAGCTCGGCCCTGCCTGTGGCTGGAATTACCGCCTCGGAAATGAAGGGATGGACGGAGAACAGCATTGCGGCGAGAAATGATGCGAGGAATCCCATTCTGAGTTTGTTTGCGAGTTTGAGTATCATGAGTGAGACGGTGATATGCAGGAGGAGGTTGACGGCACGGAATCCTGGGGAGAACATTCCGGTGATTCTTGAGTTCAGGAGGAATGACGTCAATGTTATCGGCCTGTACTGTCCGATGCTCATGCCTTCTCGCCAGTATGTCCGGTGCCAGCAGTCGGAGAGACGAGTTGCCGGGCTGCTGTAGAACGTGTCGCTTTCGACTAGACCGATGTCGTCGAATGCGAAGCCTCCCCCCAGGCCTGGGAAGTATGCGATAGATGCCGCTGAGGCTATCATGAACGGTGCGAGGATTCTAGCGAGCTTATGTTTGAGTTTCACGCTCGGAAGTTCTATCTTGGTTGCTTGCCGCGGACGATGGAGCTTGGGTCCTCATCGAGTGCCCTGGCCAGTTCGGAAATGGAGTCGAGGGTATTGTCCAGTTTCCGCAATGTGAAGGATATCTCGTCCTTTAGCTCGCGTAGTGCGGCGGATGTATCGGCGACTTTCGCCTTGCTTATTTGTTTCTCAGCGTTGGCGGAGAGAGTCCTGACAGAATTGAGGGTTTCCTGCAGCTCGGTGGCGATTTGCTCGATGCGTTCATCGGAGAGGGTCTGGTTAAGGTTAGAGGTTATGGTATCGAGATTTTCGGCCACGGAGTTGATCTTGGCGATCATTTCGGTGATTTTGGGGTCGCCGAGTAGTTTTTTAGCCTCGCCGAGGGTCTCGGTGATTTCCCCGGAGAGATTTTGGAAGTCGATGCTTGCGATTCTGGAGAGAGCCATGGTGAAGCTGGTTCTGAGGCCTGATAGCAGCGATGGGGTCGAGGGGACGAAGAGTGTGGACTCGTCTGGGATCAGCTGGTCTGTCTTGACGGTCTTTCCCTCGATGGTATAGACGACCGGGTTCATGAATGGGTCATGAGGGAGGGTTTTGATTTTGTCGGGTGGGAGGTAGTCCATCTCCACGTACTTCATTCCAGTGATTCCCTGCAGCTCCAGCCTGCATCTTAGGCCTTTCATGACCTCGAACTTGAGGTGTTTGAAGAAGTCCACCGGCTCGTCGCCGCTCCGGGTGGGCTGTATGGCGGAAGGAAGGGCCTGCATGTCCACTCTTATGAAGTTGTCGCTTGGTCGGATTAAGATTTTGGTGACCTTTCCTATCGTGACACCGCGGAACTTGACAGGCGAGCCGATGTCGAGGCCCTGGACGCTCTCGTCAAAATAGGTTATGAAGTTGATTTTCGGCTGGAGAGCCTCGGAAAGCCCAAGCATGAGGATGCCCATGATAAAAAGGGCCACTCCGGTAAGGACAAAAATCCCCAATTTGTACTTGTTTGCCTCAATCATGTTTGTAATATTGCTGTTTTGGAATAAATTTCAAGTGAATTTGCGGGCCGAGGGCATCGTGTTTTTGGCTGTAGGCGTGGAATGTCTGCGTGTCTTGATTTATGCGGGGCGGCAAATCGAAGTTGAAATATAAGGATTTATACAGAGATGTCTGATAACGGGAATGCAGGGATGAACAACCTGACGCCTCGGGCGCGGCAGGTTTTGGTGCTTTCGCGCAAGGAGGCGGCGAGGTTGAACCATGACTATGTTGGCTCTGAGCACTTGCTTCTTGGCCTGATAGGGTTGGGTGAGGGAGTTGCGGTCGAGGTACTCCGTTCGATGGGGTTGAATCTGGAGAACCTCAGGATTGAGGTTGAGAAGAGCTCCGGCTCTGGCGGCGGGACTTTAACGGAGGGCGAGCTTCCGTTGTCGCCCAGGCTCAAGAAGTTGCTTGTGATAGCCGCCAGGGAGGCGAAGGCTTTGAACTTCAACTTTATAGGGACGGAGCATCTTCTTCTGGCGATCCTCCGGGAGGGCGAGAGTGTGGCGGCGAGGATACTTAGGAACCTTGATGTTGACATAGACAAGGTTAAGGCGGAGGTGATAAAGGCGCTTGATCCGGATTTTCTTCCTGATCATCAGGGTGGCGTGCCTCAGGGTGCCTCCGGGAAGGGGAAGAACCCCGATGAGATGCCGGCGCTGAAGGCTTTCGGCAGGGATTTGACGGAGATGGCGGAGAAGAACGAGCTTGATCCGGTGATAGGGAGGGTCAAAGAGATAGAGCGTCTGATCCAGGTGTTGTGCAGGCGCACGAAGAACAATCCTGTCCTGATAGGCGAGGCTGGTGTTGGCAAGACTGCGATAGTGGAAGGTTTGGCGATAGCGATAGCGTGCAGGAAGGTGCCTGAGATACTTTCCGGGAAGAGGGTTTTCGCGCTGGATTTGCCGCTTATGATAGCCGGGACCAAGTACCGTGGGCAGTTCGAGGAGCGGATCAAGGCAGTGATGGACGAGATCCGCAACTCCCGGAAGGTGATACTGTTCATGGACGAGCTGCACACGATAGTTGGAGCCGGAGGGGCCGAGGGTGCGATGGATGCATCGAACATAATCAAGCCTGCCCTGTCGCGCGGGGAGCTTCAGAGCATTGGTGCCACAACTATGGACGAGTACCGCAAGTACATCGAGAAGGATTCCGCGCTGGAGCGGCGTTTCCAGCCGATCATAGTAAATCCGCCGTCTGTTGAGGAGACGTTTGAGATACTGAAGGGTCTTGCACCGCACTACGAGAGGCATCATAATGTGGTTTATGCCCCGGAAGCCCTTATGAGTGCTGCGAAGCTATCTGACCGTTACATGAGCGGGCGGTTTCTTCCCGACAAGGCGATAGACCTTGTTGACGAGGCCGGTGCGCGTTCGCGCATACGTGCGACATCTGAGCCGTTGGACACGAGCGAGTTGGAGAAGAAGATCGCCGGTGCCCGCGAGCGCAAGGAGAAGGCTGTGGCGGATCAGATGTACGAGGAGGCCGCCGGCTGCCGCGACGAAGAGAAGAGGCTTAAAGCCGAGCTTGAGGACTTCATTGCAAAAAGGCGCAAAGAGAACGACGACACCAAACCCTCGATCGGTGCGGTTGAGATAACTGAGATAGTTTCGAGCTTGACCGGGATACCTGTGAGGCAGATGGAGGAGCAGGAGAACAAGCGTCTTTTGCGTATGGAGGATGAGATATCGAGGAAGGTTGTTGGGCAGGACGAGGCTGTAGGTGCGATATCGAGGACTCTTCGCAGGTCTCGGGCAGACCTGAAGGATCCTCGGCGGCCGATAGGCTCGTTTATTTTCCTCGGGCCGACAGGGGTGGGCAAGACGCTTTTGGCGAAAGCCCTGACTGAGTTTATCTTCGGTGATTGTGACGCACTGATCCAGGTTGACATGTCCGAGTATATGGAGAAGTTCAATGTCAGCCGTCTGATCGGTTCCCCTCCGGGATATGTCGGGCACGATGAGGGTGGTCAGCTGACTGAGAGGGTCAGGAGGCGGCCCTACTCTGTGGTTCTTTTTGACGAGGTTGAGAAGGCGCATCCCGACGTGATGCACATGCTGCTGCAGATACTTGAGGAGGGTAAGATAACTGACAGCCTTGGGAGGAGTGTTGACTTCAGGAACACGATAGTGATTATGACTAGCAACATAGGTGCCGACAAGACTGCCTCGGGAGGCGCGTTGGGTTTCAGCCGGGGGGGCTCGGAGGACTCCTACATCAAACTGAAGGAGCGTCTGATGGATTCTGCGAAGAAATTCTTTCGTCCGGAGTTTGTCAACCGGGTTGACGATATAATCATCTTCCGCAGGCTCGCTGAAAAGGATTTGAGAAAGATAGTCGGCTTGGAGTTGGATGAGATCGCGAAGAGGACGGCGCATCATGGGATATCGCTTAAGCTCACGCCTTCTGCGGTGTCTTTCATAATCGAGACGGGTTACAAGCCGGAGTACGGTGCGAGGGCGTTGAGGAGGGCATGCGAGCGCCACATAGAGGATCCTCTTGCGGAGGAGATCTTGAAGGGCAACATCAAGTCTGGTCAGACAGTAAGGGTGACAGTGGACAACAAGAAGGTCTTGTTTTTTTCGGAGGGAGAGGTTTCCGACGGGTCAAGGCGGGGCAGGAAGAGTGTTGAAAAGATGTCCGGGTCGACTCCCTGACGTGAGGCGTGAACTCCAGACAGGGTTAACGAGGAGAAGGATGTGAAGAAAGGGATAGTGCTTATAGTCGTCGGGGTTGTCGTGATGGTCCTGGGTTTTGGAGCCCCTCTTTTATTTTTGTTTCCCCTTCTTATGGGCGGTGGTGATGATCAGTTCATTGTGCCTGGCTCCAAGGAGATTGTGATTGAGAAGGGTGGCACCTATTATTTGTGGCATGACTACAAGACGGTGTTTGACAATCGGACGTTCTCGAACGACGAGTCCATACCCGACAACGTGCGTGTTGAAATGATAGATTTGTCGGACAACAGCGTATTGGATTTGACGCCCTACACGTCTATGAGCTCGAAAAGTCCTTCTGCTGCCAAAAGGACTATAGGTTACTATACTTTGAAAGAGGGCCGGTACGATCTCAGGGTTGACGGTGACTGTTCGCCGATGGTTTTTTCGTTGGACAGTGGGGTAGGGGGAACGTTGGCGATGGTTTTCATCGGGATTGGGGTCGCCTTTGTCATGATGATTATTTCATTTGCGCTGACTGTCGCGGGCATAGTCTTTCTGGTCAAGAGTTTCGTGTCCGGCGAAATAAGCCCCACTGGTCAGGCGGCATCCCAGGCAAGTTGATGACAAATTGATCTAGGCCTACTGAAACAGGATATTCTGAGAGATGATCGAGAAGTACGAATGCCCCGACTGCGCCGGTTCCATAGAATGGGATGACCAGCGAGAGGATGAGTTCATATTTTGCCCGAACTGCAACTGCAAGCTGCGTTCGCCTTCTGCGGCGGCCTTCAAGCCTGGGAAGAAAATCGGGGACTACGAGGTAATCCGCCGTCTGGGTGTTGGGGGTATGGGGGAGGTCTATCTTGCGGAACAGAAATCCATGATGCGCCCGGTGGCTTTGAAGATACTTCAGAAGTCCCTGGTTGAGGACGGGCAGTATCTGGAGAGGTTCTTCGCCGAAATCCGTATGCTCGCCAGAATCGAGCATCCGAATGTGGTCAGGGCTATCGAAACCGGCTATTTGGAGGAGGATGGCATATACTTCTTCTCCATGCGTTACGTGGAGGGTGAGGATCTCAAGAAACGTCTGGACAGCCAGGGGAAGATGCCTGAGGAAGATGCTTTGAATGTGATCATGCACGTGGGTTTGGCTCTGGACTATGTATGGAACAAGTACCAGATCATTCACCGCGACATCAAGCCTGCGAATATAATTGTCACCCCCGAAGGGGAGGTTAAGCTGATGGATCTTGGGATATCCAAGTCTTTGAAGGACAAGACTCGAGCGGATCTGACGATGGCCGGGATGATGGTCGGGTCGCCTTATTATGTCAGCCCTGAGCAGGCCAGGGCCGAGAAGGACATAGACTTCAGGGCGGACATGTACTCTCTGGGCGCGTCTTTTTACCATATGCTCACGGGGAAGCTGCCTTTCGAGAGCGAGAATGCCATGGCGATAATTGCTGCCCACATCACTGATCCCGTACCCGACCCGAGGACTTTGGTGCGGGGTATTTCCGAGAGGAGTGTGGCAATACTCATGCGCATGATGGCGAAGAAGAAACAAGATCGCTATCTGTCGTGGGACGAGGCGATAGATGATATCGAGGAGGCGATTAACCGCATCGAGTTGAGGAATGCTGGCAAGAAGACCTCGCTTCAGTCGGCTGTGGCTTTAAGGAACATCCAGTCGAGAGGGGAGCTTGGCGGTTCCGGGAAGTCTCTGGCATCTGTTCCCAGTGCGGCGGGCAGACCCCCGATGCAGACTGCTCCAACAAGAGAGAAGCCCTCTGCCTCTCTGCCCAGTCCTCTCGCAGGTCTCATATCGAATCTTTATGTTCGCTTCATCTTTCTTGTTCTGGCGCTTTTTTTAACTTTTGTGACTTTTTTTACAATTCTCCGTAAATGGACGGTGGAGGAAAGGGAAAGGGAAGCGGTGCTGAGGTTCGACGAGGCTATGGGCTACATATCTGAGATGCCCATGTCCAGAAAGGGTTTCAGGGAGGCTCTGCGTCTTCTGGTGGAGGTGAAGAGGGTCAACATAAGGAGATATAACGATCTTGCGGACGAGCAGATCGAAGGTCTGAAAACAAAATTCCTCAGGCACCGCGAGGCTGAGAAGCGGCAGATGGCAGGTGATGCGCTGAAAGAGTTGAAAAGGAAATCAGGCGAACTCGAAACGGCTGGACGGTTCAGTGAGGCTCTGGACTTATGGCTCGCCTACGAGAGGGATGGTGCGTTCTCGAAAGAGCTCGCACGTGAGATAAGGGAAGCTATAGTCTATTTTACAAGAAAGACAAAAGAGGGTTTATCAAGGCATGGGGGGATTGATTGAATGGCCGTTTACGAAGAGACGATGCCGAGAAGGCTGACCTTGGCAATTTGCCTTGCCGTGGCCTTTTTGCTCATGTATTCTCCTTTTCAGCTTGGGTCATGGCAGCTAAGGAGGCGTGAGGATCGTTATGCGGCGATGGCCTATGAGATGGATTTGTCAAGGCCGAACACGGTTGTTCATGGGGAACAGATCCCGTTCCATTATCCCTTATATCCCTGGCTTGTGTCGCTTTTGCTTAGATTTGGGATTGGCATGGAGTTCTCGCTTCGAGTAATATCTGTGGGGTCTCTGGCGATTTTAACCATTTTGGCATGGGAAGCGGGTAGGAGGGCTGTGGACGAGCGGGCGGGGTATGTTTCGGCCGCGATGATGTTTTCGAGTTTGATTATCTTCGAGAAGACCCTGGATGGCTATCCTCATATGACCGGTCTGTTGTTTCTTTTCTCTGCATGGCTGGCATGGTTCACTTATGGAGTGGCGCGGGGTCAATGGAACCGTGCCTGGCTGATTTCATTCACTCTTTGCGGATTGGGTTTCAACACGATAGGCTGGGCTGCCATAATCTTTTTTGCCGTCCCGTTGGTCTTCATGCGTCGGCCGATGACGGTATGGGCGAAGCTCAGAAAGCCAGGCTTCTTTCTCGGGGTGGCATTGTTTTTTACATTCGTGATGCTCTGGGGTGTGCCCAGATGGCTTCTTGGCAGGGACAATCCTCTTCAGTCCATCGAGGTTTTCCCCGAGACGTTTGGTGATGTCGCCTTGCATCTGGCGTGGTTCCCGTTCGATGTGCTTCTGCGTTTCTTCCCATGGACACTTCTTGCCTGGCCTGCGTTCTGCGTGGCATTTGCAGCCATTGACCGTAACCCCATCTTCAGCCGTTTTCTCAGGACCATAGTGATATCGTTGTTTTTTTTATTGTGGTTTCTCCCGCTTTCGGATGCCAGGAATTTGATATTTCTGGCTCCGCCTATATCTGTGCTGTGCGGCATAAACTATGCACTTCTGGTCAGGAGGCACGGGAAACAGCTTCACGGGCTGCTTGGCATTTTTTCTTTCGGGTCCGCCGTCGCGGGTGTAGGAGTGATAATCTTCTACACGACATTTTTCCCTTGGTCTCTCGACATCGGCTTCATCCCCGAGAACTTGGATTTCAGAGATAGCCACAGGGTAGTTGGGATACTTCAAGCTCTGCTTGCGGTCGGGATGGCATGCTACGCCATATACATGAGGCGAAGGGGACTGACCGTCATGATGCACTCGCTGCTTGTTTGTGTCTCGTTTACACTTCTCTTCTGGGCCATCCATATACCCCATCGTGCTTTGCTGGACGAGGAGAGGTGTCTTGGCAAAGCTTTTGCCGAGGCGCTCAGGGGTGATCTTTTGTTGAATTCGTGGGAGCCCTTGCCATCCGACCTGACGGTCTACAAGGGGCCTGGAGTTTCCGGTCTGGTCTCCCCCTGCCTTTATATGGGCGCTAAAGTCAAGAAGATTTACAGGCTCGATGAGCTTCCCGGAGATGTTGAAAAGGTTTACGTGATAGGCACGGAGTATCCAGTGTCGCCTGACCGCACTTGGGAGTATGTTACCCCGAAGGATATTTTTGACAGCCCTTCCGACCCCTATGTGTACAGGGGGACGAGGTTCTATATTTTTAAGGGTGTCAGGCTGTCCGTAAAGCCCCCCCGAAATAACGGGCAACTTTAGACTTTTTGTTTTTGAGGCGGTATATTGATCCGTTTGATTTGTGATGAACAACTAACAGGAGGATGGCATGGTAACGGCAATCGTGTTGATAAATGTTGAGAGGCCCAAGCTCAAGGATGTGATAGATTCCGTGCTGGGGACTGAGGGGGTTACGGAAGTATATGCTGTAGCCGGAGAGTATGATCTCGTGGCAATAGTCAGGGTTGCAGACAACAAAAGCCTGTCGAAAATAGTTGTTGACAGAATGCCCCACCATATACCCGGGATAACCCATGCCAAGACACTGTTTGCTCTTGAGGCCTACTCGGAGAAGGACTTAGCGGCTATTTTCGGGATATGCTGAAGACTCATCACCCTGGCCGGTGGATTGTGGGGATGGATTGGATTTACCCCTCTCGATGGGAATGAGGATTCTGAATGTGGTCCCTTCCCCGATATCCGACTCGACCTTGATGGTCCCGCTGTACTTCTTGATGGTGTCGAGGCAGGAGTGGAGGCCATAGCCGCGCGTTGATATCCCGTTCTTATCCTTGGTGGAGAACCCGAACTCGAATATCTTCTCGTGTATCTCCTCTGGGATGCCGGGCCCATTGTCTATGACCTCGGCAACTGCCAGACCTTCCTCCTCCCCGGCACCATTGTAAAGCTTGATGAGCAGGAAGTAGTCCTTGTTCTCCTTGTGCTGGTCAATGGCCTCCACGGCGTTCTTTATGAGGTTCATGAAGACCTGTGTCATCATTGAGGGGTCTATAAGCACTCTCGGGACATCTTCCGAGAGCTGCATATCGAGTCTGATGCCATGCCGGTTGCAGCTTTCCTCGAAAATCTTTACCGAAGAATCGATGACAGTTACCAGTGAGGTCATATTCTCGGTTCCCAGCTCTCCTACGAAGCGCTGCTGAAGCTCGATGATCTCGCTGATATGCACAAGTTTCTCTTTCAGGGACTTGAGAAGCGTGGCGGTCTGTTTTTTCCTGTCGCAGAGGTGTTTCAGCAGCTCTCTGATAGCATCGAGGTACTGCTTTCCCGACTCGTCTTGGGAGAGGAACCTCTGTGCGTTGCCGTCTTTAATCTCCGACTCAATTTTAGGGAGAAGCTCCTTGAGTATGAAAAGCTCGGCCTGTGGTTCCTCCTCGGGATTCTTCTCGCTGAGGTCGTGCACGGTCAGTTTGGCCACGGTGATGGCATTGCCTATATTATGGATTATGCCTGCGGAGACCTGGAGCATGCCCTCCTCTCTGGCATTCTGTAGTTTTTCCTCGTGTTCCCTTCGCTCGCGGAAGGCTCTGATGCCCTTTAGCCCGAGGGTTGCTATCTCGTTTAGTCTCACGAGGTTTCTTCCGTTTTCGGGAGATATCTTGTGCATGTCGAAGTCGTCTCCGGAGACGATCATCACCACTGCGGCAATGTCGGAGCCCAGCCTTATCGGTGAGACCAGCAGCCGGGGGGCGAGTCTTGCGAAGTTCGCGGGGAGCCACTCGGGCAGGTCTTTGTGAAAGAAGGCGAAGCCGCTTTCCTTGCAGGCCTTGTTGATCTGTTCTATCGTGAAGGGTATTTGAATCTCCTTGAAGAACTCGATATGTTTTTTGGGGTGGGCGAGGAGCTGTTGCTCGACTTGGGCTGGAACCTCGCGCAACGGGGGGAAGGTGCCGGCGACAGCGCATCCTTGAAGCCTGCCTTCGCCATTTAGAGTAAGCACTGCGGC
>JAFGFR010000334.1 GCA_016930955.1 Victivallales bacterium
GCTTCGGGTATGCACCAGCTATTTCGCCGCACCGTCTGCCGCGCCTGCGCTCCCAACGCGGTTCACGCGGAGTTTTGAAACTGGCTCCTTTGGCGAAGTTAATTTAATGTTAGGGCTCCTCAGGATGAGTTGACTATTTTTTTTGGGAGCTTATCTTACAGGCCAGTTTCAAAATTCCGCGCGGCCACGGATAGTTTTGAAATCGGCTCTTACATCGCGTCAATGTGGCTGCCGGGAAGATGATTATAGAAGGAGAATCCTTTGGATCAAGAAGTGAAGGCCAGGGTAAGGAAGGCTCGGAAGAGCTTCATCGCCATCGCGATCAGCTACTTCATGGGTCTTTTCAACGACAACTTCTACAAGGAGGCCGCGCTGCTGCTTGCGGTGCTGCAGGGCAGGACGATGCTACAGGCCGTCGCCGCCGGTGGGTTCACCTTGGCCTACATGTTCGCGGCGGGCTACGGCGGCTGGATGGCGGACAGATACTCGAAGGGTAACGTGATAATCGCTGCCAAGGGAGTCGAGGTCGTGGCGATGATAATCGGCGCTGCCGGCATCTGGACAGGGAACTGGTACCTGGTGATCATGATGGTATCGATCATGGGTGCGCAGTCGGCGATATTCAGCCCCTCGATGAACGGCTCGATCCCAGAGCTTTACCCCGATGAGTATGTCCAGACAGCCAACACATATGTTCGCATACTGTCAACCTCCGCGATATTCATCGGCATGGCGCTGGCTGGGTACCTCATAGACTTCAAGGAGCCATCATGGGCAGACATCCCGCAGGGTGTGCTGCTGGTCGGGATATGCGTCCTGGCGGCGGCCTTCATCGGTTTTTTCGTGGCCTTCGGCGCACCGCGCATTGGTGCGCACGACTGCGATGCAAAGTTCCCGTGGCTCGGCCCTGTGGAGTCTGTCCGAGAGATATTGCTGTTGCGCCGCGACAAGATTCTGAGCCTATGCGTCTGCGGGAACGTCTATCTATGGAGCATCGCAACCGTTCTGACACTGCTGGTCGTGAACCTCGGCATCGGGCAGTTCGGAGTTTCCTCGACGGCTACAGCGGGCATAAAGATCATGTTCCTCATGGGGATAGCCGTCGGAGGGGTCGTCAGTAACATCGTGGCCAAGGGCAAAGCCTTCTACAGGGTGTTTATCCCGACGATCTACGCCATGGGTGGCTTGCTTGTCCTCGTGGGGATAGCGCCCTATGTGCTTCACGGGCGTTTATCGCTGGGAGTTGTTGTTGGTTTGCTCGTCTGTGTGGGGATAGCAGGCGGAATGGACCTTATCCCCTTGGAAAGCATAATACAGATCAGGCCGCATCCCGCAATGAAGGGCAGGGTTATCGCTGCTGCGAACTTCGCGGTATTCGCGGGGATGGCCATGGGTACGGGGGTTATGGCGTTATTGAATCTTATCGAGTTTGACCCGACGACTTCCCTGGGGATTGTGGGTGCCATCACCTTGGTGTTCGCCTCCTGGCTGGGCTCGAGATTGAAAAGACTGGAGATCCCGAATGACTAGACTGCTGTGTTTCTTTGTCAGGCTTCTCGTTGCCCTTCGCTACAGGGTGAGAGTACATGGCGCTGAGGAGATTTTGTCGAGAGGCCATAAGGGGATACTTCTTCTTCCGAACCATCCGGCGCTGATTGACCCGATAATTCTGATGAGTCATCTGCATCCGCGTTTCGGGCACCGCATACTTGCGGACAAGGATCAGGCGGAGCGACCTGTGATCAGCACACTTGCCAAAATGTACAAGGTCATAGAGATGCCAGATGCCGTGAAGTACGGCTCGGAGGCTCTCGATGGGATTTCCGAGGCTCTGAAGGAGTGCGGCAGCTGTCTTGGACAGGGCGAGAATGTGCTGATCTACCCATCCGGGCATATCCTGCGCTCGAAACACGAGGAGATCGGAGCCAACAGCGGTGTCGAGACGCTGCTTTCCGAGGCGCCCGAGGCCAGGGTTGTCATAGTGAGGACAAAGGGCTTGTGGGGGAGCTGCTTCTCCAGGGCCGACGGCGACTACCCGTCAGTCGGGCGGAACTTCTGGCTCGCATTGCGTGTGCTTGCTGGGAACCTGCTTTTTTTCACCCCCCGCCGGAAGGTGGACATCTATCTTTCCGAACCCGAGGACTTCCCGATTGCCGCAGGCAGGAATGAAATGAACCGCTATCTCGAGGAAGCCTACAACACCGATGCCTCGCCCAACACGTATATCCCGTATTATTTCTGGTCCTCCGAGAAGGAGCGTGTGATTCCTGACGGTCAGGCGCGGCAAAACGATTTCGACCCGTCAAGGATTCCTAAGGCTACCCGCGAGCTGGTCGAGAACAAGCTGATCGAGCTTGCAGGGGTAAAAAGCGTCGAGCCCTCTCAGAAAATCACCAACGACCTGGGCATGGACTCGATATCCCGCATTGACCTGGCGTTGTGGATCGAGTCGGAATTCGGGTTCAACGTGTCCAATCCTGACGTTTTCGACACTGTCGCGGACGTGCTTCTCGCGGCCTCCGGGGATGCCATGGCCGACAAGGTTTTGCTGCTGCCCCCCCCTCCAGCCAGATGGTTCGCACAACCCGGCAAGGACGAATGCGCCGACCAGCTGTGCCAGGGAAGCACCATCCAGGAGATATTTCTCTGCAGGGCAGCCAAGTCACCCGCCTGCGCCGTCATGGCAGACTCCACCACCTCGGGAGTGAGATCCTTCAGGGATGTCGTGATGGCGGTGATTCTCTTGAGGAAGCTTTTCGAAGGCGACACGGGAAAGTATGTGGGCATCATGTTTCCTGCGTCGGTCGCGGCGACAACCCTGTATCTTGCGGCATTGTTCCACGGCAAAATCCCAGTGATGCTCAACTGGACTGTCGGGGCAAGGAACCTCAAGTTCATGACCGAGCTTCTGAATATAAGCCGAGTCCTGACTTCCAGCAGGCTAGTCGCCAAGCTCCAGGAGCAGGGACTTTCATTCGAGGGTATCGAGCGGAGCTTCGTTTATCTTGAGCCTCTCAGGGATACTCTGACCCTCAAGGAGAAGGCGGGTGCGAAGCTCAAGTCGCTGTTCTCCTGGAAGTCTCTTAAGCGTCTCGCTGCCGTCAGTGACGGGGATGATGTGGCAGTTGTGTTGTTCACCAGCGGCTCCGAGAGCTTCCCGAAGGCCGTCCCCTTGACTCACAAAAACATCATCACAAATATCCGGGATGTCATAGCAACAGGGGCTCTGAGAAAGTCGGACTCGATGATCGGCTTCCTGCCTCCGTTCCATTCATTCGGGCTTACACTTACCTCGATTCTCCCGCTGCTCACAGGCTTGAGGGTATTCTACCATCCCAACCCCACTGAGGGAGGCACTCTGGCCAAGTTGATAAAGAATTACCGCAGTACTATACTCGCCGGCACGCCGACCTTTATCAACGGCATACTGAAGGGTGCGGATAAAGGCGATCTGGATACCTTGCGTCTAGGTGTCACCGGCGCGGAGAAATGCCCGGAGCAAGTGTACAAAAAACTCGAGCAGATGTGCCCTGACATGACCATACTCGAAGGTTACGGCATAACCGAATGCTCTCCTGTCGTCTCGGTCAACCGCCCCGACAACCCAGTGCCCTACTCGATAGGCAAGGTCATGGACTCGCTCGAGCACCTTGTGGTGGACGAGTCTTCCGGGAAGGAATGCAAGCCGGGAGAGCGCGGGATGCTGCTTGTCAAAGGGGGAAGCGTCTTCGGCGGATATCTCGAACACGACGGTCCTTCGCCATTCGTCGAGCACGACGGCAGGCAGTTCTACCGCACAGGTGACCTCGTCGAGGAGACCCCGGAAGGGACACTTTTCTTCAAGGGCCGCCTCAAGCGCTTCATCAAACTCGGCGGCGAGATGGTTTCCATGCCTGCGGTCGAGGATGTCCTCATCCGGAAGTTCCGGGCTTCCGAGGATGACCCGGCACCTCTTGCCGTGGACGCGCCAGACGGCGAAGTCCCGGAGCTGACTCTCTTCACTGTCGCTGATATCTCCCGCGAGCAGGCCAACAAGGCCATCAAGGAGGCCGGCCTGTCGCCGATACACAATGTCAGGAAGGTCGTCAAAGTCCAGGATATACCCATCCTCGGCACCGGGAAAACCGACTACCGGAAACTGAAGGCTCTCGCAGAAAAATAAGCCTGCTGTATCGTCAGGTTCAGGATTATTCCTGTCTCTCGATGACGATAAATTTCCTTGTTCTTCCGTCGCTGATATGGAGCAGCATCTGTGATTTGTTGGTCGCCGCCGCCTTTTCGGCCTCCTCGATTGTGGTGACCTTCCTCCGGTTGATGGAATAGACGAAGGCACCCTTTTGCAGTCCGTGAAGCATGGCTGGGCTCCCGGGTCTGATCCCGATTATCTGTAGGCCGTCGTCAGTCTCCCGCAAAGACAATCCGAACGGATCGAGCCCGGAGGATGGCGAGTCCACTCCCTCGGCCCCTGAGGTGTCCCAAGCCAGACCATCGCTTTTCTGTTTCCCTGAAACTACATCAATCTCGATGTCCTTGCCATCGCGGAACACCGTGATTCTGATCTTCTCCCCGGGGGGCCGCTTGAGTATCGCAAACTGCACGTCCTTAGGCTGCTCAACCTCCAGCCCGTCAACTTTGAGGATCACGTCCCCCGGTTGTATCCCGGCGCTGTCGGCCGGATTGTCCTTCATGACCTCGGCAACAAGCACCCCGTGGTCTGTGCCGAACTGCACCCTCATCTGGGGTGTCAGGAGCTGCATTGAAATACCGATCCAGGGACGGACGACCTCGCCGTGGCTGATGAGCTGCGCCATCACCTCGGTTGCCATATCGGAAGGGATGGCGAATCCCAGTCCGGTATTGCCGGGAGCCACGGGGCTCGAACTTATGATGAAATTGTTGACTCCGATGACCTTGCCATGTATGTCCAGCAGCGGCCCCCCGCTGTTGCCCGGATTGATCGAGGCATCGGTCTGGATATAGTTCTCGTACACATTCATGCCTACCGAACGCCCTGTTTGGCTGACTATCCCGACAGTCATGGTGTAGTCGAAGTTGAACGGGGCGCCGATCGCTATGGCCCATTGCCCCACACGTATCTTGTCCGAATCGGCAAACTGCAGAAAGGGGAAGTCGGGATTTTCAACCTCGATCTTTATCACCGCGAGGTCGCTTTTCGGATCCGTGCCGACAAGCTTTGCATCAAATTCCCTGCCATCCCTTAACCTCACCCTCAGCTCGTCGTTGCCGGCTACAACATGGTTGTTGGTCAGAATATGCCCCTTGGCATCAATGAAGAAGCCAGACCCCCTCCCTTCGGCGAAAGGCATGCGATCATGCTGCCCGGGGCGTTGGCGGGGATCGAATCTTTCCCGAAGCTGCCTCTCTATTTCCGGAGGTAACTGGAAAGGGAAATTGGGCTGCATGCCATCCTGGACGCTGCGTTGGATATGCCGCCTGCCACTTATGACAACCACTGCAGGGAATGAGTTCTCGGCTATTGATGTGAATGCCTCCTCGAGTAGCATCGCGCCGGTCTTGTCTTCGGCATGAGAAACCTGCGAAAGCCCTAACAACGAGACAAAGACAAAGGTCGCCGAAAGGAGCACAACTGAAAATCCACCTCTTGTCAACATAGCTCTCCTCCTGTGTAAAGTTACCCCCATAAGACATCCATGTGACGGGAAAGTTCCATCACCCTAAATAAAGCAGTTGCCGCAGTGCGACGTGGATCTATTCTTAAAGCGTTGTATGCAAATATGTTAAAAGACCATTTAGAGACGATTAGTAAGTGCCCGCCGAGCTTCTGAGCTGACCACAGGCTGCGGCCACAGAGGAGCCTTTCCCGATTCGTATCGAGACCTGGACTCCCCTGGCCTCCAGTACTGACATGAATTTTTTGATCACATCGCGCTGCGGGGGGCCAAAGGGCAGAGAGGGCACAGCATTCAACGGTATCAGATTCACCTTCGCACGTGATCTTTTTGCGATGTCAGCCAGTTCCGTCGCCTGTTCGGGCCTGGAGTTGACCCCGTCAATCAGAGTGTATTCGAAAGTCACCATCCTGCCGGTCTGGGACCTGTAGTGGTCGCAGGCATCAAGTATCTCGTGCAAAGGCCTCCTGCAATTCGGGATGAGTTTCTTTCTCACACTGTCGTCCGAGCCGTGAAGAGAGACTGCAAGGTTGAACTGCCTACGGCACTCGGCAAGGCGCCTGATGCCAGCGGTCCAGCCGCTGGTCGAGATTGTAATCCTGCGCTGTGCAAAGTCAAACCTGGCCTTGTCGCATATCGCTTCCAATGCAACAAGAAGATTGTCGAGGTTCATCAAAGGTTCTCCGACACCCATGAAGACCAGATTGTCCGGGCGTGCGCCATAATGCCTGCAGCAGGCCAGAAGTTGCTCCACGATCTCGCCGGCGTGAAGGTTCCTGACCAAACCGCCTGTGCCGCTGGCGCAGAATCTGCATCCGACAGGGCAGCCGACTTGTGAACTCAGACAGAAGGTTGTCCTGCTCCCGTGCGGGATAATGACGCTCTCGATTGTTTGTCCGTCGTGCAGTCCCAGCAGAAGCTTGGCAGTCCCGTCGGGAGCGCTTTGGGAATCAAGCATTTTGACAGTGCCGCAGGAAAAACTGTCGGAAAGCCTGATCCGCAGGCACTCTGGAAGATTCTGCATCTCCAGAGGATCCAATGTCCACTTCCTGTATATCCAGCCCATTATCTGGTCGGCACGGAAAGCCCGCTGCCCCTCAAACTCAAGCCAGCGAAAAAGCTCACGACCGGGAGTCACACACAAAAATGAAGATGCTCTCATCAAATAATTAGTGTTAAAATTGGCTGTACTCATAGCATGGAAATAAAGAAATGCAACATTGACCGTCGTTTCACCTATTGGCAGAAACCTGTTCTGCTGCTATTATATGCATGAGGTCTGATGATTTTAGTTTGGTAGGCGCTAGAGCTAACAGGTGATGAAATGACTCCCAGAGAGAATTTGTTGTCGTTGTATCGTCGGCGCGGATATGAATTTGTGCCGGTGGAGTTGAGCATGTGTCCCGACATCTTGGCGAAAATGCGGCAGGCGATGGGCGAGGATGGCACGCTCGGGCAATATTTCGGCTACGAGCATGGTTTCTCAAGAGTCAGGGTGCGCGGCCCAGAGATCATCAAAGAGACTCCGGTGGACTGGCGGAAATACTACACAAATACACTGGACCCCATAACCGACTTCTCCGCGTACGGAGTTGCTCATGAGGGCGGGCACGCAGGCACTTTCCACATGCGCAGGATGCATCACCCGATGGCGACGTTCGACTCGATCGGGCAGATGCAGGAATATCCCTGGCCAGTCTGGGATTTCGACGATATATCAGCCGCCAGGGCCGAGGCCGACAGCGCGCATGCCGAGGGAATACCTGTGTTCGCAGACATGGCATGCACCGTCTGGGAGTCCTCTTGGTACATCAGGGGCATGACCGAACTGATGACGGACATGGCCCTTGATGACGAGAAGGCCACCTTCATCCTCGATAAAATCACCGAAGACTCCTCTCGCCGCGCCGCAGCCTACGCCCGCGCCGATGCGGATGTGCTGTGCCTCGGAGACGACATCGGAATGCAGAAGACCATCATGATGTCGCTCGATATGTATCGGGAATGGCTGAAACCCCGCCTCGCAAAGGTGATAGCCGCCGCCAGAGCAGAAAAACCGGACATCATCGTCCATTACCACAGTTGCGGTTTCGTCGAACCCTACATTCCCGACCTGATCGAGGTAGGCGTTGACGTGCTCAACCCGATACAGCCCGAATGCATGGACTTCGCCGAAATCCACGGGAAATATGGCGACAGCCTCTCTTTCAACGGCACCATAGGCACTCAGACAACCATGCCCTTCGGCTCTCCAGATGATGTGCGGAAGACAACATTGCGCAATTTAAAGATCGCCGGTGAAGAAGGCGGGTTGCTCCCATGCCCCACCCATATCCTCGAACCCGAAGTACCATGGGAAAACATCGAGGCATACATCAAGGCTTGCAAGGAATTCAAAGGCTAATGAGCCAATTTCAAAACTCCCCATAACCACACAGCCTGCCATTTTGAATGCCAGGCCTGATGCCGTGCGGTAAACATCGAGTCTTTCGTGGTCGAATTCCATCGTTCTCTCGTGTACGACGAGTACGTGGACCGCTTCGCTGTGAACATGCACGTCCGAAGGCTTATGACGCACGATTCAACAACGAGTAAGGCGTAAACCGTTTAATCGATGGAGAGAAACGCTCGTGCCTCGCGCACCTCATATTGGCGATGGGGCAATCAAATCGAAATCGAAATCGAAGTTGTTCGTTTCCCTGACACCTGTTCACGGTTCACAGTTCACGGTTCACGGTTCACGGTTCACGGTTCATGCTGCCTGTACGGTAGCCGTCCATGTCGAGTGCGACATGCTTGAATCCGCATTCCTTGACCTCCTTGGAGATCAAGGCCGCCCGTTCAAGAGCCAGCGGGAAGTTTGAGGCTGGAAGCTCGATTCTTGCCACATCCCCGTGGTATCTCACGCGGCACTGTCCCGGGACATGCTTTCTGACGCACTGTTCAGCACGCTCGACCATGCCGAGCTTCTCCTCTGTTATCTCCTCGCCGAAGGGGAAACGAGAGGCGAGGCAGGCGAAGGAAGGCTTGTCCCATGTCCGCAGACCCGTTTTCTTGCTTAGTGCGCGGATATCGGTTTTTGTCATGCCCGCCTCGGCGAGCGGGCTGATGGCACCTGCCTCATTCACTGCGGCCATCCCGGGGCGGTAGTCATCGCTGTCGTCGGCATTCGAGCCCTCGCAGATATGAGCTATCCCCTCTGACAAGGCCAGCGACTTTAGTTTCGCGAATAGCTCTCTTTTGCAGAGGTAACACCGATCGGGTGGGTTGTCGCGATAGCCGGGGACATCGAGCTCGTCACTCTCGAAAATAAGATGTCTCGCCCCGATTTCCCCGGCAAGGGCCTTTGCGTCCTCAAGCTCGCATTGGGGAAAGGACGCTGAAAGTGCAGTCGCCGCCAGAACCTTGTCGGCACCTAGCACGTCATGCGCGACCTTCAGGAGAAAGGTCGAGTCTACCCCGCCGGAGAACGCCACCAGCACAGACCCCAGGCCGGAAAGCCTTTCCCTCAGATGCTCGAGCTTTGACGAAGCAGTCATTTCAATCCGATGGGCCGCAGTCCTCAGGATATGACATTCCGGATGAACTTGATGCTTTTTTCCAGTTCGACGAGCGGCTCCTGCTGGTGGTTGTCCTGCTCGATATGAATCCACCCGTCCCAGCCAACTTTGAGAAGCGCCTCAAGCACACCGGCATTGTCGAAGCCGTTGTTGCCGTCGCCAAGCGCACGGAATTGGTATTCCTTGGCACCGGAATCGGAGACTTTGCCAGTAAGGAAGACATCCTTCAGGTGCATAACACAAATTTTTTTGTGGTATTTCTCGACGATCTCGACCGGATTCCCACCTGCCATGGAGAGATGCCCTGTGTCGAAGACTATCCCCGCCTCCGGAACGGCGGCCAGAAAGTCCTCGAGCTCCTGCTGGGACTCGACGCGCTGGTGCATATGATTGTGGATGGCCGCGGTCAACCCGTAGCGTGACGCGGCACGGCAGAATTCCGAGGCCCTTCGGCAGAAGACCGCAAAATCCGTGCTCCTCTGGTTCTCGCCTGTCGCGAACCAGACATAACGCTTCCCCAGTGCGGCAGTCCACTCGATGCTGTTCAGAACATTCGGCCCGCGGCAAGTGGAAAAATCCATGCCGAGCTTTCTGAAGACTGCTGCCTTGCCTATCGCGTCCGAAGCACCAGTGGCCTCCAAACGCTCAATCCCATCATAGCCGATGCCCCTCAATGACTCCAAGCGCCCCTCGATGTCGTACAAGCCTCCATGCCATACATTCATCCCGTAGTCCGCCACGCCAATCTTCATTTGAATCACTCTCTCCTTTTTTTCAGACAGAGACCAGGAAGGTAAGGAAAGTTTATCTATCCCTCCCTCCTTATCTTTGCCTCTTCGTTAACTATCGAGCCAATTTCAAAACTACCCGTGGCCGCGCGGCTTGACATTTTGGATGCAAGGCCACGCCGACGCGAAAGTGGGCATACCTGCCTAGTCTGTCCCGACCGCAGCGGCGTGGCATTCGCGCCAAAAGAGCCTGCC
>JAFGFR010000335.1 GCA_016930955.1 Victivallales bacterium
GATTGGCAGCTTTTCCAAATGCGATCAGACTGTTTGAATCAATTCCACTGTCTGAAGCTATCATTGGTCAATTCCCCATGATTGAGGATGCACAGATTCCTTGCCTTTGCAGATTTGAAGTACAATAGGGACATCAGCTCTCAAAAATCCCAACGCTCGCTGCAGATATCCAAGCACACTATGACAAAATCTTTGCGAAAGGATGTTGAGTTAAACTATATGTCCGAAGCAAATAAAGCCGCGAAGATACCTAAGAAAATCCGCAAAATGAAGAAGGAAATCCGTACATACACAGTTGAGATACAGGATTGGGAAGTAAGCTATTTGTTTATGTTGAACGAGAGTCCGAAATATTTTTTCGGCCCTACATTGAATCTATGCAGCTCAAAATCAAGGGCCTTATCCTCCGGCCCGGTAAATATTCAGCCAAAGAAATAGATGTGACTTTTGTAGGGGATCGCAAAATGCTCCCTCGAACAGAGAACGAGAACGACTCCGATAGAAAACCTCATTGTGTTGGATTAATTACCCTGCGAGGTGAATGCCGCGAATTCCTTGGAGCCCTGCCCTTTGATTCTCTTTCGATCATTGCGTCCTTGCTTGAGACAAAACGGATCCGGTTTGTAGACTTGAGTGGTCTGGCCCTGACTCATGGACATGCGGACATACAGTCTTTTAGTTTTTGCAGGAACTATGGGCCCATCAAAGACTAGGCAATGCTATGCCTATCACGGCTACCTTTTTGAAGGTCCAACCTGTTCGCTCGATGAGGAATGTCGTTTGCCCCTTTTCATGTGCTGGTGGTTGTATCGTGCTCGTCCCCCCACATTATAGCCAACACGATTATGCAACGGATTTAATAGGCCTATTATCAAAGCATTGAATTACTGCAAATTATAACGCCGGCAAAGTTGCGCCGCTACAATGGCTTTTTAGCTGTTCTATTCCTCCGTATAGTAATCTGAGTCTATCCGTTTGATCTCATACGATCCTAACGTGGTGGTGCCGAGATTGTAGTCAATCATCAATTCGGCCAAAGTCTGCCCATCTATAAGAATGACTTTGGGATCGATGGTTTCAACATACTTCCTTGAATCATCCGAGAATTTGCCGGTAGTGATGAAAACACCTTTCTTTGCTCGTTTTCCGTGGAGGGCTCCAACGAACTTCTGAACCTCGGGTCGACCGACCGTGCCTTCCCATCGCTTTGCTTGAAGATAAACAACATCGAGACCGAGGCGATCTTCTTTTATGATGCCGTCTACCCCCTCGTCTCCGCTTCCGCCTATTGACTTGCCCGCATCTGCGCGCGAGCCGCCATAGCCCATTGCGACCATTAAGTCCACGACAAGCTTTTCGAAGAATGCGGGAGAGTTTGATTTGATCTTATCAAGGATTTGTCCCGCCAAGTTGCTTCGTATGCTTTCATATGCCCGTTGAAATGATTCCTCTGGTGTTTCACCTGGGGGCGTCGTGTCGTCATCCTTGGGCCCTTTGCCCTTGTGAAACTCAAAGAATTCAGGGTACTGATAAAGAATTTTTATGTCGATCCGGCTTAACCCTTTTTTATGCAGGTCAATGCCTCTCTGTGTGATTTTGAAATAACCCCGCCGTGATGCCTCCAAAACCTTTGCCTGAATGAAGTAGCTTTTCGCCCATGCAACCCGATTATCGAATTTTGTTTGACTGCCACTCGGCAGAAGCTCCTTCATATCTTCCTCGGCAAGAGACATCTGCGCGGCTATCTTGTTTCTTGCTTCTTGAACTGAATGCTCTTTCCCATCTGATGCGAGATCAAGCAGCGGTTTGAAAAAGCTCTGAAAATCAGGGACGGCCATTGCTTGTTTCCCCCAATATTATGAAAACCAGAAGATTGTGCTGAAGCGGATCACCATCCACTAGATTAAAATACCATGCGTTCCACCCTATATGGTGGCTGCTAATTGTAGCCTATAGCAGGATTGCTGCACCTCAGTTTCTGCGAGAATTTCAACACCTTCCGGAAAACGGTTTTCTCCACCCTGCACACACAACCGGGAACTCAATCGCAGAGCATTCTTCTGTGGCCACGCATGCAGGTGCCGTAGGTTGCATCATAGAAGCATTCATCGAAGATATCTTCGCTGTCGCAGTGATTCCTGCAATAGCAGCACTTGCACTTGGGGCACCAGAAAGGCGCGAACTCGCGGTCAATGGCAAAAAGCTCTCGTGCGTCCCCGGCGAGCAAGGCCGCCTTCACGCGTTCAACCAGGCTATCGTCGACGCCTGTCGTGTAGCTCCTTGGGCCGCCGTCAATTGACAGCCTCGGCGTGTCGATGAAAACCATGTTGATGTCGGGCGGAAACCCTTCCGGCACGGGTGTAAGGCGAGGGTCCGGTTGACCGGGAGCCACCAGGGTAACCGTCGCGGCCGGCTTCCCACAGGCGCTACAGAAGAATTGAGCGCTCACAGCGCCGTTCTTCTCAGCCATATTTTTCTCAGATTTCTTCATTTGTACTCCAATAAATGCGTTTTTGTCATGCCGGCATTTTAACCGGCAGCCCGACAGAGGGTATTTACGAGCTGCATTTGATCGACTGTCTGGCAGGGGATTTCCAGCAGTCGAGGATTTGCCACAATAACCGCAAGGCACCGAGCCCGCGAGATGGCCACATTGAGTCGGTTTTTGCTGTACAGGAATTCGATATTCCGCGGCAGGTCCTCGGCGCCCGAAGTCACCATCGAGATGAGCACAACCTCCGCCTCCTGTCCCTGGAACTTGTCCACCGTGCCGACCCGGGCGCCGGCCGGCAAAACCGATTTCAGGTGATTGACCTGCACGTTATACGGCGTAACCACCAGCACGTTTCCCATGCGAAGCGGATGTTCCCGCCCATCCCGGTCGCTGTAGCGCTGGCTGAGGAGGCTCTCGAAAATCTCCCTGACAACGCGCCCCTCCTCCTCGCTTTTCTGTGAACAGCCGGTGTGCTCGGCCGGGACAAAACGGATGCCGGTTGCCGCAAGCGTGGCATGCGCGCCGTCGCCCAATAGCAGACGGCGGTTCCGGTTCCCCGGCTCGGGATGCAGCCGCCCGTCGTAGACCACTTCCGAGATGAACCGGCACACATCCTCATGCATCCGCCAGGTCGTCGGCAGAAATATCCCCCGTTCGGGGCTTATGGTCGCCGCGCCCTGCAAAAGGTAATCAAGCGCCGAGAGCCCGGACTCGCCCGGATGCACTCCTTGAATGGGCTGCGCCAGCTGCATCTGATCGCCGACCAGCACGATGTTCCGGGCGCTCAGCCCCATGGCCACCAGGTTGGCGAGCGACACCTGGCCGGCTTCGTCGATGAACAGGTAATCGACCGCCTGATCGAATTCCTCCCGTGCGAAGAGCCAGGCTGTGCCCGCTATGAGATCCGCCCCGCAATCAACGGCCTTGTTATCGGTCACATCCTGAATAAATTGGCCGTTGAAGCAGGAATCCGGATTCTCGGTGCTTTTCTTGATCCCGCGAAACTTCAGCCCGCTTTCCCGCGCGCGATTTTCGACCGCGGCCAGGAGGTTGTTGATAGCCTTGTGCGAGTTGGACGCCACCCCTACCTTCTTGCCCGCGCGTATCAACTCCACAATGACATGGGAGGAAGTGTAGGTCTTGCCGGAGCCGGGAGGCCCCTGTATGAAAAGATGGCTCCCGCGCATGTTCTTGACTGCTTGTATGGTTTCCTCGAGAAGCCTGTCAGGTTCGCCTATTATGGGCGATCCCGCGATGCACCCCTTGATCGCCGGAATATCGCGGTTCAACAGCGATTGGACGGCCCCGTATCGCCCCGTGCCCTTGATCAGATCATGCGCGAACCGATAGACTGCCTTCCGCAGGACGTTGGCGTCAATCGGCCCCGCCGGAATGACGGACAGGCTGTCCGGCAACGCTCCTCTGGCGGCGCCGCGCCTGATCTGAATGATTCCGTTTTCAGCGTCAAGTGAAACAATCCTGCCTGCGGGCATCAATGTATCGGATATCAGGCAGTCGTCTCCCACCTGGAACTTGTAGTCCTGAGGCGGAAATCTGTACGTGAACACGACGGACCTTTTGTCGGGAAACGGCTTGATCTTCCGGTCCATCCGCATGCCGCCGAGGCACTCGGCGTCATCCACAAGCTCATCCTCGGTCCTGCCCTGGCGGTCGAACATGGCCCACCACGCGGGCTTCGCTTCCCGCCGGTGAAAATCCAGCAGCTGAGCCGTCAACTCGCGGACACGCAGCTCTTTCTCAGGCGCGCTTTCGAGCAGGCGGTGCTCATATTCCGAATGCGCGGCCTCGGCTTCCTGTCGGGCTTGGCTTTTCTGTCCCTCCAAACCCTCAGCCGGCGCCTCTGACCAAGGCATGCCCGAGGGCCGCAAGGTCAACAGCCAGTCCCGCAGCAGCGCGGTCGACCGGCAGTCGGCCTCGTTGTATTCCGCGATCTGTTGCAGCAAGGCCGCGTCGCCGGTTTGGCGCCATCTTTCGTAAACGACGACGCTCTCCCCCGCGGTCTTCACATCGCCGCTGCGGCTTTCCATGTAGAATACTTCCAGGTTTTTGAGCGAATAGCCCGGCTCGGACACGCGCACCGCCTGCCGCACCACTTTATATAGGTCCACAAGCTTGCGGCCGCGCAGAAGATCGTCCACGAAGCTTTCCCGCGTCCCATAGCCCGACGCCAGCCGCTTTATGGCCGTCTCCTCGTAATGGTTGTAGTGATAGATATGAGCTTTCGGGTGACGGCGCAGGAGGTCGCCGACGAAGTCCATCAGCTGCTCGAAAGACGCGCGTTCCGCGTCGTGGTCGTGTCCCCAGAAGGGTTTGAAGACGGGGGCGCCGGATTCGGCAAAGTAAAGCCCCATGAGGTACTCGAGCCCGTCCGGGTAGAGAGGATCCCCCTCGAAATCCAGGAACAGATCGCCGGGATCGGGCATCGGCAGGAGGGTAAAACCGCGTCCCTCCTCCACCGGCAGAATCTCGACCTTGTTTTCGCCGGTGTCCAGCTTGTGAGTCTGAAGCTGAGCCTGCGAGCGCAAGCGGGTGAAGGTCTCATTTGTAAGCTTCGGGATCGAGGCGTTTTCCGGCAGCTGTGCCAGCGCGTGGACGGTGGAGACGCCGGCGGCGCGGAGCTTTTCAATCTGGCTTCGCTGAATGTTGGCGACCAGGCTGAGATGGTTGTCTTTCTCCCACTGAGCCGCGCAGAGGTCCCGCCAGCGGCAGCGCTCGCACGCGCGGCAAGGTTCTGGATAGGATTCCTGAGGCGGCTGAGCGGCAAATTCCTCGAACCGCCGGCGCGCGATCCTGAAATAATGCGCGAAATCGGCGAACCGGAAGGCAGCCTCGCGGCCGTCGCCCAGGATGAGGGACATGGATGCTGGAGTGAATCCCTGTGCTTCGGCCAGC
>JAFGFR010000336.1 GCA_016930955.1 Victivallales bacterium
GCAACCGTGAACCGTGAACCGTGAACCGTGAACCGTGAACCGTGAACCGTGAACAGGCAACAGGTTTCAGGTTTCAGGTTTCAGGGAAGCCAACAACCAACAACAACCAACAACAAGTAGTGCAGTGTTGCAGTGTTGCCGTAATGCGGAATGCCCTAATCTTTCGCCTTAATCTTGTGAAGTGAGAACTGTAATCCAGCAACCAGTGGCAACCGTGAACCGTGAACCGTGAACCGTGAACCATGAACCGTGAACTGTGAACCGTGAACCGTGAACAGGCAACAGGCAAGTGTCTGGTGGCGGATCCCGAATGTATCGATATTTTCGATTCTATCGAGACCATTCGTTTCTCCCCTTCTCCACTTAGGCGGCTGTCTGACACCTGAACACTATTTCAGGAGCCAGTCAATGATATTGCGGATTTCGATCCCGTCTTCGGAGTCAAGGAAATCCCGGTCCATCGTCAAAACCATTTTGGGGTAATTATCCTGGATTTTCCGCAACGACTCGAGTTCCCGTTTCCGGGTATCCTCACCCAACATCGTTTCCGTAACCTGGACATATAGTTTCTCTGACTGGCTGAGGGCTACAAAGTCTACTTCTTTCGTCCCGATTTTGCCGATGCAGACGCTATAACCGCGACGTAGCAGTTCCAGATAAACGATATTCTCGAGAATATGTCCCCGGTCAGCGTCGCGGTAGCCGAGGAGAAGGTTGCGGATACCCATGTCCACGATATACCATTTCGAAAGCGTTTTCAGGAGTTCTTTGCCTTTGATGTCATAACGATCCGCACGGTAAAAAATAAAAGCATTGACCAAGGCGTCGACGTAGCTCGAAACGATGCTTGCCGACACACCTCTTTTCGCCTGCGGCATGTTTCCTTCGGCTTCCAATACTCCAGCGACTTTGTTGGCACTTGAGGTATTGCCGATATTGTCGGCAAAAAAACGGCAAACCCTGTCCAGCAGGCCGGAATTCCGGATTTCCACACGCTTGTAGATATCCTTCAGCACGGCGGAAGAATAAATACCCTCCAGCACCTCGTTAATCTGTTTTTCACTGAATGCATATTCGGAAAGTCCGGGGAAACCGCCATATTTAAGGTAATTCCCGAATTTCATTTCAACCGAAGACCCGGATGGGAACTCGTGGAAGTCAAGAAACTCGCTGAACGACAAGGGCAACATTTTTACTTCAACGTAACGCCCGGCAAGGTAGGTTGCCAGATCAGAAGAAAGAAGATAGGCATTGGAGCCGGTGATATAGATATCAACGTCCAGATCAACCTGAAAGGCGTTGACCGCCTTTTCCCAGTTTTCCACCCGCTGAAGCTCGTCCAGCAAAAGATAGGACTTCTCTTTGAATCCTTGTGTCTTTTGCCGCGCAAGCTCGTAAAGCTCGTTGTATGTCATCCCATCATATTGGAACGATTCAAAATTAATTTGCATGATGCGCCGCGATGGAACGCCCAGCGTTTTTAACTTATCGGCAAAAAGTTGCAACAGGCTTGACTTGCCACAGCGGCGAGTGCCGGTGATAACCTTGATCACATTCTTATCACGATACCTAAGCAGTTCGCCTAAATATAAAGGTCTGTCTCTCATTTAGGAGCCTTTCATTTTTTTTAAGACTATACATCGCAAAGTGTAAGATGTCAACAAGTTTTACAATTATAAATATAAAATAGTATTGAAAATTGCTCATGCCTAGCGGCACCGGCAATCGGTTGAGGAGAGCGGCGACGAGAACGGGTTACGAGTAAATTCGAATCGTCAACCACCAACCAACAACCGGCAATGCAGTGATGCGGAGCATCTTTCGGAGTGCGCGGTGTCAGCCGCGCTTTCGAATTATCTTAAAGCTCTGCTGACACAGAGCACTCCAAAGGACGGCTACGCCGTCGGGGTCGTACGCCAAAGTCAGTCAAGGAGGGACGGCGGCCTCGCCATCCGTGAAACCATGGGCAAGAATCCCGTGGTGTTTGGGCTTTACCTGCTTAGGATTTTGAAATTTGTATTTCGAATTTGTTTAGGGTTTAGAGTTTAGATATTCGGATTTTCCACAAAGTGGCGGGAGCATCCTGCTCCCGTGTCCGCATTGACCTCGTCGTCCGTTCTCGTCGCCGCCATCGTCCACCGACTGAATTGTCTGATCGGGAATCGGTGGAAACACTCCGCGACACTATCGAAATAATCGCACTTTTCCCGTAGCGGAGGCGGGAGGCGGGACGCAGCCTTACAAAGCCGCCAACATCGTCATGATCGTCGAGGAAGATTTCTCCTCGCGGCCAGAGGGGGAGACAGCGGAGTGTTTCAACGGGTCGTCTGCAAACCTAGTGCGGTCCCATTCGGCGGAAAACTCGACGATGGCCCGGTCCAGCAGCTCAGTGTATTCTGATTGCTCCAAGCTCCCATCCTTATGCATATCCCCGAGCTTCATGGCGACTTTGCAACTGCAAAGCCACACACCCTTCACTGCCAGAATCATCGCATCGAGGATTTCCCTGTTTGAGACCTCGAGCCTTTTGTCGACCAGTCCGATGGCCGTACGTGCATGGCTCAGATTGTAGGCGATAAACTCTCTGGTCTCTTCAGATATGCTTATATTGTTCTCGAACAGTAATTTAGCTGCATCATGAGGGAACTGGAATTCAGGGAAGAGATTTAAGAACTCCAACAGGCCATTGTCTTCGCTTTTGAAGACTTTCAGCGCGAATTTCCCGTTGGACACCTCGATGTCCGGCATGCCTCCATTTCTGAAAGCTTCTGCGCTCCAGGCAATGCCGTAATACATGGCGTTCTGCAAGTAGCGCCAGGGGCACCAAATGGTGTTGATCATGCCCTCGACTCCTGGGATCTGTGTCATTGCCGCTAGCAAGTTGGTGTTTGTCAACGCTGATTTATCCGGGAGGAACCTTATCCTCCAGCAATTAAGGGAAGGTCCGACAATGATCCGACTGAATCCGTCGGACAAAAGTTTTCTGACTGGCTCAGCGGTGGCGTTGGTTTCGTATTCCCAGTGGACCATCACGGCATCCTTGCGCAGAAGGCGCGCGATCTTGTCGTCCTTCACCGGATGATCCGCCCACATCATCGCTGTCTTGCCGTGGTCAAACACCAATCCTATCACCTTGTTTACATAGTCTGCCCAGACGGCCGCCGGCTCGAGCCCCTTGCCATCACAGTAGCTTTCAAGGCCCACCTCGTCACAGCCGATATGCAAGTACTCGCAGGGGAACAATAGGGCAGTCGCTTTGATCAACGACTCGACCAGCTTAAGCGTCTCCGGGTTAAGTGGATCAATCACGTTGAAATTGGACGACGCGTCCTCGCCGCCGAGGAGGTGGCGGTATTTCCCCGATGAGGTGATGAATGAGGTGTGCCCGAAAGTCTCGACCTCAGGAATGATTTCAATCCCGCGCTCCGCGGCGTGCGAGATCAGCCGTTGAATCTCCCCGACATCAAAGGCGTTGGGCATCGCCAGATCCTCAAAACCGGGAAGCCTGACCGCAAGTCCATGGTCATCGCAGAAGTGCAGCTGAAGCGTGTCCATACCCCACTCGGCCATGAAGCCGATCAAATCAAAATAGTACCCATGCCGCTCAATCAGCCTGCAGCAGTCAATCATTATACCGTTCATCGCAACACCATTTCGAAATTGGCCCTAAAATATCTCATCATAGGACAACGCCCGGAATTTGATCATTCCCGACAAGACCTTTCGGCCTATTTTCAAATCTGGGTTGCTGCAGAGTTTTTTGATCTGCTCGGCTATGGCGGCGGCGAGCTTTGTGTAGTCGGTCTCGATCTGGATTATCCCGGGGGCAGCGGTGCCGATTGAGATAATCCCAAGCCTGTCGGCGGAGTCGGGGAAGCGGTCTTTTATCGCCCGGGCAAAAATATCCGGACGGTCATATTGGTCGACTATCACATAGTCACCGTCCTTTAAGGAAGGCATGCCTTCAACAGCGGCAGAACGTACGCGGTAAAGGTCGTCAATGTCGAATGGGCGCCCCTCGACAAATCCGTCCCTGTGCTCGACATAGTGGAAATCCGTGCCAGTTTCAGAGGCCAAGGCCTCGCAACGGCGTTTGATCTCGCGGCTATAATTGTACTTCAAATTCCCGGACACCATAAAGATCCGTCTGCCCCCGCGTCTGACCGCAAGGCGGTAGGCAAATTCTGAACGTTCGGCAGTGTCCTCGCATATCTGGTTGTATTCCACTCCCGACGGCGGCGACGTGCTGAAATCCCCGACAAACAGGACAGGGAACGGCAAGTCCAACAGGTACTCAATGTACTCTTCGGCGACACACATCGCCGGCGCAACAAGACAGTCGGGACGCGAATGCCTGATCCGCTCAAGCTCGTATGCCAGGCCCGGCGGGGAAAAGGATGCCTCCGGCACCCGATCCAGAGTATAGCGGATACCAGTATCCACCGCCGAGTCCGACAGACACAAAATCCTGCTCACATAGTCAAGCTTGTAACGCTGATATTGTGGCTCAATCACGGTAACAAACAGCCCGGCGCTCGAAGACACCGGCGAAGCGTCAAGATTTACACCGCGACGCCGCGCCATCGCAGCAGCAGCAAGATTCGTACGGTAGCCAAGACGACGGACTGCATCGCGTACCTTCTGACGCGTACCGGCAGCATAAAGGCTGTCCTTGCCGTTGACTATGCAACTCACCGTCTGAAGGCTTACTCCGCATACCTCCGCTACATCCTTCATTGTCACAGGCCTGAAGTCATTCATCTGTATAACCCCATATCATGAGAGCCAGTTTCAAAACTCCGCGTGAACCGCGTTGGGAGCGCAGGCGCGGCAGACGATGCGGCGAAATGGCTGGTGCATGCCCGAAGCTGTCTGTGCCTGCCATCTGGATTCACCTGCTGCGCTCAGCCGTAAGATAAAAGATGCTCTTTCTTTTCTTCTTTTTCCTATTCCGATTCCGAATAACGACTCCTCAGTTGTGTCGTCCCTGACCACGTTATATCATATGAACGTTAACAATTCAAGCCCTGAAACGAAAAAAGTGAATTTTTTGACTTTAATGCTTTTCACAAATGACTGACAATTCCTTCTCCAATGCTTCAAAGGGGTCGTGATGGCCACGGCTTTTATTGAAGGCTTGCAGGAATTCAGTGGTTGGAGATACGGGGATGTTGTGCTTATCTGTTCCGACGAATCGGCCATTAAACACTTCCGGGCCGCGCTGGCGCAACAGCATATCCCGGTCCGCATCCTTAAAATACCCCTGCCAATCCTTCATGAGCCTCAAATAAATGCCGCGATGCTTATCGTGGGGGAGATTTTCAGAAACCTCGGGGACGGCTTCTGGAGACCATGCATAATTCGCTCCGACATAGATGCCGATGAGCACATCAGGGATATTATTTGTCCCCCAAACTGTAATATTCACGCCCTCGACATTGTCCAGATTCATTGCTTTTTTGCACCACATTCCGGTTGCAATATATTCGCCTTGGGGTTGTGCAGCGCTCATCCCCCCCCCCATCATCATCCTCATTTGCCCGAGGCCACCGTATTTTTTCAAGTCTTCATCCACCTTTTTCCCCCCACCCTCCCAATAGTTCCAAGGTTCGATGATTATCTGATCTTTGATTTTCTCCGGCACGGGTCTGCCCTTGTGGTCTGCCCATATGCGCATGGTGACCTCTTTACCATGTTTTTCCCCGAGACGGACGAGAATTGCATGTAATTTCTCCACCATTTTTTCCGGGGTATCAAAAGAGCCCCTGTCTTGGGTCTCGTTCGGATCGAACACCCAGGATGCCTCGTCAAGCCCAAGATGGAATTGGCTCCCGTCTGCGATAACCGGAAAAAACTCGTCATACATTTGTTCGAGCAAAGCGAACGTCCTGGAGCCTATTGGGAATGATAAATTCTCATCATACATGCCAGGAACTCCCTGTAGTTCTGGATAATGGTAAACAATGCTTCCCGCATGCCCCCAAGACTCAAACTCGGGAACGACTGAAATCCCGTAAGTTCCAGCATACCGGATGATCTCCCCGTATTCAGGGATGGTCAGGGCAAACGGGTTCTCATGCCCGAGGGGCAACTTTTCAAATCTGACGCTGTTAATCTGGTCATCATACAAATGCAGGTGCAAAGAATTGAGCTTCAGCCTCGACAATATTCTGATTATACTTTTTATGTATTCATAGCCGAATACC
>JAFGFR010000337.1 GCA_016930955.1 Victivallales bacterium
AAGGAGACGATGCTCAGGGAGATCCACCACCGGGTGAAGAACAACCTGCAGGTGATTTCGAGTCTCCTTAGCCTGCAGTCCTCGTATTTGCAGGATGAGAAAGCAAAGGAAATGTTCCAGAACAGCATGGACCGGGTAAGCGCCATGGCAGACGTCCATACCATGCTCTATCAGTCGAAGGACCTGGCAAGGATTGATTTCAAGGACTTCATCAAGGATCTGGTCGGTCGCCTGCAGCAGTCTTACGGGTCGCGCGTCGAGATTCATGTCGATGTCCCCGATGTGTCGCTGACCATAGAAACGTCCATCCCCTGCGGACTGATTCTGAACGAGCTGGTATCCAACGCCCTGAAGCACGCCTTTCCGGAAGGACGAGGGGGAGAAATCCATATCGGCATGACAACGGCGGGAGACCAATTCGTGCTGAAAGTTCAGGACAACGGGATCGGCTTTTCAACGTCGGTCGATTTCAAGCATCCCCGATCCCTGGGATTGGAGCTGGTGCGACTGCTGGTGGAACAGCTTCATGGCGCCATTGAACTGGACCCTGAAGGGGGCGCCGCCTTCACGATCTCATTTCCCGCAACAAGTGCGTAAGGCTTTGAAAGAAGAGGCGCCGGATGGCACATAACGAAACAATCCGCAGGGAATTCGCCAAACAAGCAGCGAGCTTTGGCGACCGCGGCCTCACTCTTTCAAGCCACGAGCATTTGACATGGATGGTAGGCATCCTGCCTCTTGCCTCAGATTTCCGCGTACTGGATGTAGCGACGGGAACTGGCCACCTCAGTCGAGCTATTGCACCGCATGTGCGACAAGTCGTGGCCGTGGATGTGACGCCCGAAATGCTGGACAAGGCGAAAGAGGAAGCCGTTCGATCCGATCTTGACAATATCCTGTTCGAGGAAGCCGATGCCGCAGCTCTTCCGTATCCGGATGCATCATTCGATATGGTCGTTTCCAGACTTGCTATTCATCACTTCGAGAAGCCGGGTTTGCAGCTCGGTGAGATGGTCAGGGTGTGCAAACCAGACCATACAGTCGCCATAATTGATCTGCTTTCACCGGCCGATAAGTCCATGATCGAATCCTATAACCGTTTGGAGCGCCTGAGAGACGTTTCGCATACGCTTGCCCTGACAGAGGGGCAACTCGTCGATGCAATGGCCTCATCGGGTCTTTCTGTTCAATCCGTGGATAAACGGGAGATCGCTGTTGATTTTGAACGATGGGTCGAAATGACCGGGACAAATTTTCAGACGAGAGATAGAATAAAGGCCGAATTGCAGGCAGAATTGCGAGGCGGTGCGAAGACGGGAATGCGACCGTATATGCAAGAAGGCACGCTCAAGTTCCTTCAGACGTGGTGCGTTGCCATTGGAACAAGATCTTCTGCCAAGACAGCCGGAAAGCAACGTCTCTAAGGCGACGCACCCAATTGTCCTGTTATGTGGTAAATATATTTCATTATCTCCAATGAGGTGCAATCTGTTGCCCATAATTTTTTGGACCGGGAAGCTTTCTCTGCCGATGATGTTGATGGTCAATGCCAACAACATCATCGCCTGGCTCACAGGGAACACCAGAGACACGGCTGCCATGAAAAACCGCATCAGACAGGGTTATAACGGCGCTTTCTCGGAACACGTGACCAGATATGATGAACTGGGCGAGGAGTTTCAGGCAAAAGCCGCTGCCGCCCAGCTTGAAGGGACGGATTTCCGCGGCAAGGAAGTTCTGGACGTGGGTTGCGGCACCGGAACCGTATCCCTGCTTGCCCTTCGAAAAGGCGCGGATAAAGTCGTCTGTGGAGACATTTCCACCTACATGCTGGAAGTCGCTCGGACCAAAGCGGACAGACAGGGCTACGGCGCCGACCGCATCGATTTCCGTCAACTTGATGCCGAATCCCTGCCTTTTGAAGATTCCAGCTTCGACTTCGTCATAACCGGAATGACGCTGGGGTTGCTTCCCAACCCGAAAAAAGCAGTGACAGAAATGGTTCGCGTTCTTCGTCCCGGCGGTCTTCTTTCGGTCGGCGCCCACGGCCCCGAGCACTATTGGGAAGCCTGTGACGCCTCATTCAGGATAATCAACAAATTGTATGTCCTCGGCTACCGTCTGGAATTCTGGCCTCGGACGGAAGAAGAGGTCCGGCGACTTCTGGCGGAAGCCGGCATCGTCGATATCCGGACCAGAAGACTCACGTGGCGGAACGCTTTCAAGACCGGCGGCGAAGCCTATGACTTCTTTGCCGCTATTTCCTCTACCTGGTGGTATGCCAGAGTTCCGCCGACCAAGAGGGACAGCGAGACCAGGAAAACGCGCGACTACTTCAATCGCAAGAAGGTCGTGAATATTACGGACGACATCATCCTTGCATATGGGCGGAAGCCATGATGGCGCCGATGTCCTCTGCTCCCCAGCTTTTGAGGAACCGCTCGACCAGGCGCTTCACTCGACAGGCAATGCATTCTGTCGCGGGATCTTAAGCGCCGGCCGTCATATGCTCGATATCTAAGAAACCAGGGGTATAGATCAATGAACAAACATCCGCAATTAAGAACAGCAATATATTTTATTGTAATCATTGTTTTTGTTGTCGGACTGTCAATAATTTCCACAGGAATCTGGGGAGGAAAACCTGAACAGCCGCAAACGATCACCGATCTGACAATAGATAAGGAAATGACTGTCGCCCAGTTCGGTCAGGCGAACGCATTGCCAAATACAGCCTTGAAGGAAATCTTCGACCTTAAAGCACAATCCGATCTTGGAAAAAAATTGGATGAATACGGAACGCCCGACCAAATTGCCTCCATGGTTATTAAAAAAATGGCATTAGCCGCAGAGCATGCCAGCAAGAACTGGATCAAAATCCCGATTAAGTTTGGCCTTTGGTTTATCTTTTTGTCAACGGTCTTCATCATCTCAAAGAAACGGAAGGTTGCGTCCAACGTCAGAAATTGGCTGCTTATTGCCGCTGTTTTCATCTTTGGCGTAGTCATGGGATCGGACCCCAGCCCCATGGGCACGGTAAAGGATGCCATTCACCT
>JAFGFR010000338.1 GCA_016930955.1 Victivallales bacterium
GCTTACCGACTCAAGCTTGACGGAGAGATTTCCTCCAGTCACGTTGATCTCTGTTTTCCCCTTGGGTTTCAGCGGCAGCCATTTCCATCCCTCACGATAATTGCCGCGTCCAAAAAAAGTGGTGGTATACGGACATGGGACACCATTGACAATGACATTGTTGTTGGCCCATACTGGAGGGCTTGGTTCGCTTCTTACGAGCAGCCATCCGTGATAAACACCGTCGGGGACATTTTTCTTCTCTAGAACTGATATTTTCCCCGGATCAAGGGTGTGCAGATACTTCCCGCCGAATTTCCCGGCGAAACGGAAACGTCTTCCGTTTGCGGATGTCACATTGTCCGAAGGCGTGTGAAGTCCCCACTCGTAAAGACGGTCCCTCGAATCTTTCTTGAACTTGTCTGAGATGACGATAACCGGGCCGCTGGCACCCCTGACGAACAATGCCTTTCTTTCCGCTTCTTCGAGCGGGTTGAATACCTCCCAGTTCCATGGGCCGGTGTGAACTCCTTGGGCGACACGTGCATAGGAAAGACGAAGATCCGTATCTATAAGTGTTGAATATGCGTTCGCATCCACCGACTTGATAAATGAATCTACCGACCCCTCCCTCTGAGGCTGACCGACTCCGTCTACAAGCACAAGATTGTGAAATTCGCTCGCATAGGCTCTCGCGCCTGAATCGGCTGCAAGATATTCTCCATTCGAGGCGATGCAGAAAGATCCCTGGTCGGCATGCGTGTGCCCCATACCCACCGGATTCGTGATGAACATGAACTGCGTGTCCCGCATTCCCCATCCCGAACGGCAGAAGACAAGCCCCCTTGATGAAAACCACTTGGACAGAGGCCGGCCTTCTCTTCCTGTTCCATTTTTCTCGGGAATTCCGTTGACGAGACACATAAGAAGATCAAGTTCCCCGCCCTCTTTCCTCAATGCGAAATTGTTGATCATCCATACGGAGAGTCCTCCATATTCTTTAGCGAGAAAGGTGGCGAAGGGTGCAGCAGAAAATATTCCGCCTGATTTGTTATGGTCAAAGGCCTCATAGCCCCAGGGAAGCGCCTCCTGCGCAATCCATTCTGCGACTTTCGCAAGATTACTTGCGGAAAGAGTGTCAATCCCTCTGAATTTCAGGGCGAGAATCATCTGCGGGGTGAAATGTGTTCCGAACCCGGTGGCATAACTCATGCCTTCGTAAAGCGCTCCATCAGCGGAAATCCCCTCCGAGAGAAAGCGCCTGAACATCCATGCGAGTTTCGCAAGAAGTTCGGGATTGGCTCCCTCTTCTCCTTCTATCGCCATGGCGGTAAGCCCAGAGTTGGCAGTGAACAATTCAATCCAGTTTGCTCCGCCGCCGATCCGCATGGACAGATTCGGCCCGCCCGTATACCAATCCCTTCCGATCGCTTCTGCAGTCGGTGCTCCGACCATACATGCAAGAATATGCCTTGCCCTGGCCCTCTCTTCTGGAGTCATGGCGTTGAAAAGCAAATCATAGGCGATCGCGTAGTCGCCGTTTCCCCATGAGAAGGCGGGCTTTAGCTCGGCATCCAGAGGATTCGCGTCAAGCCATATCTTGAAATATTTCACGGCACGTTCGTAATCCGCCGGAGAATCAGTAAGTATGGCAAGAAGTGCCAAATTCCGTGCGTTCGGAGCAAATTTGCTCCATCCCCCGAGACTTTCCTTCTTTAGCTTCTCTATTTCGGCCGCATCATTTTTTTCAAGAAGTTTACCGATGGAATCGGAAAGCTTCCGGAGCTGCGTCATATACGGAGCATACTCTGTAGAGGATGCTCTCTCCCTCAAAGCCTTCAGATCGTCTTTCGAGAAGAAGAGACGCGGATGCTCCCCAGGTGGGACGTTGGCGGCAGGAATTTGAAGTCTCCCTATATCTGCCCCGGAAAGCGGAATGAAACCCAAAGCCAACCATATGCCGGTCATCATAATAAATCCCTTGTGAAACATTATTCTTCTCCAATGCAAATTCAGGCATAAGAGCCAGTTTCAAAACTCAATCGAGATCGCTGTTTATCGGATACTCGCCCTGATTGGGAGAGGCACCGCTGGCACCTCTGCTTATTTGCCCGACCAGCTCGTATCCCTTCGGCCAGTATATGACATGACCGTCTGCAAACAGTATGTTGGTTCCCATGCCGATACCGCTGTGTCTTCCGATGTATGGCATATGGCTAGGGACGTATGGAAGGAACGAATATGCGCGCCCGGCTGAGTTCTGAAGGGCTTCGCAGAGATTCAAGGTTATCGAAGGGTTCCTGACCTTCGATGCCCTGGTTGGGGGAACCGAACTGCCGGGCGGAGCCTTCGTGTGTCCGCCAAGTGCATTTATTCCGGTCCCGCAGTATACCGGATAACTGTACGAAATGTCCCAGCGCCAGTGCCATGCACCTTCGGGATAGCTCACAGTGTTCTTGTCATGGGACGGACAGAAAAAGGGTGTATTGAATTTCGGAACTCCGTTCGCCGTCGGAACCACATTGACATAGGATGCAATCGCACAATACCACCATTGGGAGTTGTCGTTTGGGTTATAGGGATTGCTCGCCCATGGATAGAAACCGTTGTGATCATTGGTATAAGAAATGAATCCGTATCCCAGCTGTTTCGCATTGTTCGCACAGGAAATCTGCTTGGCCATATCCCTGGCTGTCTTTAAAGCAGGCAAAAGCAAAGATGCGAGTATCCCGATTATCGCGATTACAACAAGCAACTCGATCAAGGTAAATCGAGTTGCTCTAGCTTTCCACCCTCGCAAGGCTTCGCCGGACAACATCGTTCTGGGAACTACGCCGGACACGGCCACCAACAGTTCAATCAATAGGGTGAAACATCTTTTCGGCGCAGCCGTTTCGACCAGCTTGATTCTTCTCCTTTTCATTGACATGTCCTCCTATGCTTTTCCTTTCTATGAAATCCACAGGAACAAGCGTCAGTTTCTGTGGAACGACCTTCTTTTCGATCCAGTCGATCATGTATCTTGCTGCAATACTTCCGATCTCCTCCGGATGCTGCTCCACTGTGCAGATAGGGGGATCGTGACAAATCCCTTCCCTGAGATTCGCATATCCCACCAGTGCAATATCATCGGGGATTAAAAGTCCCTTTTCCTTTGCGGCATTCGCAAATCCTATGGCAGCAGTGTCGGAAGGCGCGAAAAAGGCCGTCATGCCACTGCCTTTATCAAGAAGCTCCCTCCCGACTTCAAACCCGTCTTCCATAGAGGAGGACCCTGCATTCCCGACAAGCTCAGACCTGTAGGGAATTCCGGCATCCTTAAGCGCCTTCTTGTATCCCAGAAAACGCCCCTGGAATTTCTCAGACGCGATTCCTGAAGGGATCTTCATTGTGCCTATGCGTCTGTGTCCAAGAGCTATCAAACGACCAACCGCTCCAATCGAACCGGTGATATCGTCATTCCTGACAGATGCAATTCCATGGTTTACGTAACTGTTGTCGACGCATAATATCGGCGTTCTGATGCTGCAAGTATCCTTCATAAGCTTAACCGGCATCCGCGGAATAGTGATGATGAGCCCGCTCGCCCTGAATTCCTGGAGGCGTCTCATCAGAAATTCAAAGCGCCTGTAGTCGCTCATCGTCTGCGCAAGGATTACAAGATATCCCCTTTCCGATGCAACAGTCTCTATGCCGTCAAGGACCCTGACGAAAAAAGAGTGTCGTACGCTCGGAAGCACCGCCGCGATGAGACGCATATTCTTGTCCCTCAGACCTTGGATGATCGCATTTTTATGGTAGTCATGCCTGATCAAGGCCTTCCTGATCTTCTCCCTCATCCTAGACCCGACTTCCCCCTCCCTCCCGTTCATGACATAACTCACCGCAGCGATCGATGCATTCACCTCTCCGGCTATCTGTTTGAGCGTGGCCATAATGTCAACTTAAACGTTTAAGTCGCGATGTCAAGCCCTATTTCGAAATTTCAGCAAGATTTTTTTGCTGTCTGCGCGAAGCTCGCGGTATCACACCGAGTCATTGTCTGCAATAGTTATCCCAGGACAACCTTTCATCCTAAATAAAGCAGTTGCCGCAGTGTGCCGTGGATCTATTCTTATTTTGAGTGACACTGTGGTGACTATTGCGAACTCAAATGCCGCTTTCATTTTAGCGTTGGATGCAGTATATCGAGGCTGGCGATGGCTGTTGGCTCTGATATTTGTGTGTCAGGCTCTTGGGTGGGCTTGGTTGTATACGGCCTTGAGTCTTTCGGAGCTGATGTGTGTGTAGATTTGTGTTGTGCTGAGGTTTGCGTGTCCGAGCAGCTCCTGTACACTGCGCAGGTCTGCGCCGGCATCAAGAAGGTGAGTGGCGAAGGAGTGTCTGAGTTTGTGAGGTGTCATGTCTGGTCTCAGGCCTGCTGTGGAGAGGTAGTTCTTGAAGAATCGCTGGAATGACCTTGGGGTTATCCTGGTCCCGTTTTTGTTGACGAACACCGGCGCGGCTGGCAGCTCGGTCTCGTTGCGGGTACGGCGTATGGGAAGGTAGTTTCCGATGGCTCTCACAGCCGGCGCGCCCAATGCCGCAATTCTTTCTTTTTTGCCCTTGCCCCTGACCTTCATCACTCCGCGCGAGAGGTCAATGTCGGAGAAGTTCAAGCCTATGGCCTCGCTTATTCGCAGCCCGCCGCTGTATATCACCTCGAGCAGTGCTGAATCTCGCGCGTATGCGAACTTTGCGCTTTCGGCATCCTTGCTCAGGCCTTTTGCGGCGGCATTTCTCCAGAATTCCGAAGGGGCGTCGAGGAGTCTGCCGACCTCCTCCACGGAAAGGTATTTTGGGAGTTTTCTCGACTTTTTGGGGCTGATCAGTCCGGCGAAGGGGTTTTTTTCTGCGATTCCCTCCCTGACGAGGAAGCGGTAGAACGAGCGCATGGCGGAGATTTTACGCTGGATAGTTGTCTTCGCGCATGAGCGCTCCTGCAGTGCCACCACGAATGCGCGGGCATGTTGTACCTCCGCCGTAGCCCAATCCGCCTTGGCGCAGGAGAGGCCCAATGCCGTCTCGGAGAAGTCTGCGATGTCCAGGGCGTAGCCCGACACCGTGTGTTCTGATGCTTGGCGTTCGTTACGGAGGTAGGCCAGGAACTTCTCCACGCTCGGATTGATGCAGGTAGTTGTCATTGCTAGTGTCTGACAAGTATCTTGACGGCGGTGGTTTTCGGCACGACATAGCGGTTGTCGTTCACCTTGACAATGATGTTCCGCTCGCCCGTGTCATTGTGTGTAAGTGTGACCAAGGCGCCGGGGTAAAGCCCCATCTCGAGTGTCTTCACATCCGAATTCGACACCACCAGCAGCCTTTTGTCGGTCTGGGCATCTGAGAGAGGGATGTTGCCTCCACCGTCTCCGGCAGTATTGTCACACTCATTTTCCCCTCTGCCCTGGTGACGATGCCTGTTCCTCATGCCTGTCAATATCTCTCCAGTCCCCCCGGTGCTCAGCTTATCATGCGGATGCTCAAGGGATACCTGTAAACCTTGCCGTTGTTCGCCGCCATCGCGCCCTGTATGCAGAACACAATGTCCAGGATGATGATTATCGGGAAGAACAAGAAGCCTATGAATATAAAGCTTGTCATGGCGGCTATCATCCAGCAGATGATCACTGTTATCTGGAAGTTCAGCGCCTCCTGAGCGTTGAGCTTAACGAACTCAGACTCGTCCTTCTTGATCAGAAATATCACCAGAGGCGCGATAAAATGCGCCACGAGGCCCAGTATATGGGCCAGGGTAGCCATAAGCTTCTCGTCCTTTGTTATTTCATTTTGGGCCGTGTTGTCCATTTCTTCTCCTTTCAGCTTGCCTGGGCTATCTTTTGCGTTTCCGTTGCCGATCCTTTCCCGCGTAATATATCCCTGTTGGTTCAAGGCGCAATGCGTGGTTTGCAAGGATGTCTCAAAAAAACATCACCACAATCGATGCTCCGTTCCAGACTCCGGGATGTCGCCTGCCCGCAGGTCAGACCGGCCGGGTATGAACGCTGGAGCTCAGCGGCGGTAAGCCGTCAGGTGAAATGATTTGTTGGCATTTTTTTTGTTCTTCCATCGGTGTCTGGGCAGGAAGCCCCAGCCATCATAGTTTTTTAACCGCAGATTCTGCGGAAGAGCTGATTTTTTAGAATTTTTTAGGGACGGAGTTTTTCCGTGGGGGAGTCAGAATGCTTGATCTTCGGCTTGTTGCGGGTTAGATTCAGGCGTGTCGTTGGGCGAAGCGGATTTTTTGAGCCGACAATTCATGATTGACGAAAGGAGATGTCATGTCTGAGGATAACAAAAGGTATCTCGACGAGGGTCTGGATATAGACGAGCGGGTTGCGGACCTGGTGTCGAGGATGCCGCTGGAGGTGAAGGTATCGCAGATGCTTCATGAGGCCCCGGCAGTGCCCTCGTTGGGCATCCCGGAGTACAACTGGTGGAACGAATGCCTTCACGGCGTCGCGCGCGCGGGCAAGACGACGGTATTCTCTCAGGCGATCGGCATGGCCGCGTCGTTCGACGACGAGCTGATGCACGAGGTGGCCGTGGCGATCTCGGACGACGGCACACCGATGGTCGAGCCGGGAGAGTTCATCATCAGCGTCGGAGGCGGTCAGCCCTCCGATCCAAATTCACGCTCAATCAGCACAACCATGGAATTGAAATGACAAAGCTAAAATTTGCGCTCTACGGCGACAACGGGCATCAGATTTGCGCGGCATTGAAGGATCACCCGTCGGCAAAGGTGGTGGCAATCGCGAAATTCGCAAAAATCCCCGATTCCTTGAGATCGCCTGGGGTGAGGATATGCGACTCGCTCGACGAGCTTCTCGCCGACCCCGAGATCCAGGCGGTGTCCTTGTGCTCGCCTTTGCGGAAATCGCAGGCCGCGGACGCATTGAAGTGCATGCGCGCGGGAAAACACGTCCTCGCGGAAAAGCCCTGCGCCTTCAACGAGGAAGAGCTGGGCTCCATCATGCAGACATCCAGAAAGACAAAAATCGTCTTCCACGAGATGGGCGGGACAGTCTACTCGCAGCCATATGCGAAAATCGCAGGCATCGTCAAGTCAGGAAAGATCGGGAAGGTGATTCAGGTGCTCTCCCAGAAGTCGTACCCATGGGGCGAATGGCGCCCGAGAAACGAGGACATTGACGGCGGGCTGGTCATGCAGGTCGGGGTATACAACTGCCGATTCGTCGAGCACGTCGCGGGAGTGAAGATCAAGGATATTGACTGTTTCGAGACATCCTTGGGGAACGACACACCCGGCAGCGACTGCAAGCGTGCGGCATCCTTTATCATCCATCTCGACAACGGCGGCCTCGCCTCCGCCGTGGCAAACTACTGCTGCCCAAAATCCCCGTCATGGAGCAAATGGGGCAACGAATGCCTGACGATTTTCGGCGCCAAAGGCTTCATCGAGTCGCGCAACGGCGGCGAGAAAGTCTTCCTTGCTGTGGACGGCGAGCCGCTGTCCGAGCCCGACATCTCAGAGCCCACACAAAACTACCTCGACATGGTCATACAGGAAATGTCCACCGGGAAGAAAATCATCCCGCATTCCCTCGAAAAGGAGCTAAGCCCGACAAAATGGGCAATCAGGGCAAACGCAATGGCAAAACTGCACCAACTCTGGGCAAAACAACAACAATAAAAAAGGCAGGCTTAATAAAATCTTTGTCAATCGATTTGCGAACTTCGCAAAACAGGTAAACATGAGGATTTAAACAACATTAATATGTACAGTCGTGCTTTCAGGATGCTCAAATGTTTTGAAAGACATTAATCAGGCACGGCCGACATATACGGGGTTAACCCATATGGGGAATGGAAGGCAATAGCAGAATATGCAAGATGGTATTCTTAGAGTTACTTACTGGACAAAGTATTAGTTTCATTGGTTTCATTATGGGCATTCGACATTTTCGGCACCATCGAATCTTTCGAACAAGTTGTTGGCCAGACAGGATAAATACTTGTGCAGTCCAGAGCGCCTGCGGCGCATGGAAACGACGGCGAAAGCCGTCTTTGGACTGCGGTGCTGCTTGCTTCCCAGCAACGCTTTAACCGTGGGTTTGTTCAGGATTTTGGCATTCGGATTTGTTTAGGGTTTCATGCTTAGGATTTAGAATTTTCTTCACATCCCGTCATGGCCAGACGGCAGGGGAATACGCAAATGAATTTAATGGGCCAGTTTAAAAACTTCGTGCCAACCTCTTGGGCAGCAGTTTTTTTTGGCGCTAATGCCACGCCGCCGCAGTCGGGACAGGCTAAGCATGGTTGCCCACTTCCGCATCGGAGTGGCCTCGCATCCCAAATGGCAAGGGGCGTGGGGATTGCGAAATTTGCAAGTGCTGTTGTGCTGTTTTCTTCGCTGGCTTGTTTTGTCGCTGCGGCGCCGTTTGAGGTGTCGAGCACGCGTGAGCTGAGTCAGGCGCTTGGCGGAGCGGATGCACCTTTTCCGGATGGGGAGGCTCGGCGATTGACATGGTAGGATGCTCCGACGGCATCATCGAGTCATGCCGGTTCATCGGTCTCGACGGGTTCTCCCAGGACTCTGGTGTCCAGGCGAAGGGAGGCTCAAGGGATGTGACCGTCAAAAACTCCTTGTTTAGAAACGCCGGGCAGCGGGCCGTCAACATCGGCGGCAGTACAGGGCTGCAGTTCTTCCGCCCCGAACCCGCTGGATTCGAGGCCAGGAACATCACCGTCTCGGGAAACGTATTCGTCGGAAGCCTCGCACCCATAGCCTTTGTCACATCAACGGACTGCACCGTCTCCAGGAATACCATATTCCTCCCCGACAAATGGATCCTGCGTATACTCCAGGAGCAGCCGCTCGACAAGTTCATGCCATGCCAGAAGGGGGTTTTCGAAAACAACATCGTCGTCTATGACGCTCGCGTGAGAATCGCCGCCAATGTCGGGGTGAACACAAAGCCCGAGTCGTTCGTCTTCCGCGACAACGCCTGGTTTGACATGACTGGAAGACCCAAGCTCCCTCTCCCCTCGGATGAGCTCAATTCGGTGTTCCAGATTGACCCGCAATTCGCCGACCCCGACAAGAACGACTTCTCAATCCTGTCAAAGGACAAAAGACTCCAGGATGTCAGCGCGCATTCCGCAACCCCCTGAAATGCACCGATTCCCTCAAGTCAAATATTATTCAGCTTTAGTCCTTAGAATTTCGGATTTTCCAGTTTATCTGGCTCCCCTTGGGAGCGGATATCCTCAAAACCGCCAGTTGACCAGAATCATCCAGGGGGCCAAGCTGTTAGGCAGATCGCTGAACCAGCCTTTGTTCTCGTTGATAATATTGATGAGTCCGATCTGGAAGCCCGAATCTGTATTTTCGGTGAAATTTATCAGTCCCGACTGGAGTCCGGTATAGGTGTCCGCATAGTTCAGGACACCCAAACTCACACCGTAGCTTTGACCCAGTGTCCCGTTTGCAATACCAAGAGCCAGCGACGACTGCCGATTCTCACCCCAGATGCTAAGTGTCACTCCATAGATCGTATCCGTCCTGTGATATACGGCGATGTCCGGCGTAAGGCTGAGGTTGAAGTATCTGGCTTCCGCCATCGCGCCTGTCGAAATCATAGCCATGACCATGCATAATAGCAGCTTTTTCATTGCTTGTGTATCCTTGTTTATTGATTGTTCATGTTGTTCTTGTAACTCTTGCCAGGTTTGTTCAGCCTCCGACGGTGAACAGGCGGCACCCTGACAGGAGAAGCAACGAGAGAACAGGCAGAAGAAGAAATGCCCATCTCGCCAATCTGCTGATCCTGTCATTTCTTCCGTTTGCTGTGGCCAAGGCATCTCTGCCTTGCGCTGCGCGTCTTTGTGTTTTGTCGATGTAATTCATTTTCGTTCCTCCATGCTTTTTGTGTGATGTCTTTTTTGAAAACCCTGTCATCCCTATTCTCTAAATCCTGCCCAAAAGAACCAGAATGAGCAGAATCGTCACCACGATTCCGAGCGCTCCGCTTGGGAAGTATCCCCAGCTTTTGCTATGGGGCCATGTGGGAAGCGCCCCGAGCAGAATGAGAACCAGCACGATCAGTAATACTGTTCCGATATTCATTGTTTCTCTCCTTTCCTTTTAAAATAATATAGTATGCGGCTGTGGCATTTCCTATGGGGTCTACACCTTATCCTGTATCGGGTAAACACCTACTGCAAGCAACAGAATTTAGGATGACTGCCTGCGGGCAGGAGACTGAGGATGAGCAGTGGGGTCTACACCCCATAGACAAATGGGTTGCATGCGGTATATTACCCTCGTAAGAACAAATAAAAAAGGAGGACTTCAGATGAACCGACCGATTGCGAAGACGGGTCTGCGTAATGCCGATCTGACTTCTGTCAAAGAACGGTTGAGGAAAGAAACCGTCCGGCGGAAGGCAGCGGAAGAGTCTCTCAAGCAAAACAAGAAGCGCTACAGTCAGCTTCTTGCAAATTCACATCGCATGCAGAAACAGATGCAGTATCTTTCGCATCAGGTCCTGCTGGCGCAGGAGGAGGAGCGAAGGAACATCAGCCGGGAACTGCACGACGATATCAGCCAGATACTGACGGGCATAAATGTCAGGCTGGCGGCACTGAAAATCGAGGTCACGACCAATACCGGTAATATCAGGAGGAAAATCGCTACGACCCAGCGTTTGGTAGAGAAGTCGGTGGCCGCAGTGCACCGCTTCGCACGTGAGTTGCGCCCCGCGATGCTGGATGATCTCGGCCTGATTCCCGCGCTCCATTCCTTTATGAAGGAGTTTGGGAAAAGGACTGGTCTTCAGCTTCATTTCACCGCCAGGGCCGCCGGCAAGATCGAGCAGCTCAGCAATATCAAGCGAACTGTGCTCTACCGCGTCGCCCAGGAAGCACTGACCAACGTGACCAAACATGCGAAGGCCAGCCAGGCGAAGGTGTCCATCGGTATGCAGTCCGATGCCATCAGCATGACTGTAGCCGACAACGGCAAGTCTTTCGACATTGATTACGCACTGAAATCAACCCGTGCCAAACGACTGGGAATTCTCGGCATGCGCGAGCGTGTGGAAATGGTGGGTGGCGCCTTCGCCATCACATCCGCACTAGGCAAGGGCACCACGGTCAGTGTGCAGATACCGATCAACGGCGCCAGAAAAAAGATTTCGGCTGCCGCGTAACGGCAACAGCCGCTCTCGCGTGCATATAAATTCACCGATCAACAACTTTGACAAGGAAAAGAAATGAAGAAGATAACAGTACTGCTTGCTGACGATCATTTGGTCGTCAGGGATGGACTGCGTACGCTGTTGGAGATCAGCGGCAATTTCGAGGTGGTCGGCGAGGCGGACAACGGGCTGCAAGCGGTGGAGATGGCGGAGGAGCTCCATCCCGCCGTCATCGTCATGGATATTGCGATGCCCAAGCTCAATGGGATGGAGGCCGCCCGGCGCATCCTCCAACAGACAACCCCTCCCGTCCCGAAGATACTGATGCTCTCCGCGCATGCCGATGACATCTACGTCGAGCAAATGGCCGCGCTGGGCGTACAGGGATATCTGGTCAAACAAAGCTCCGCCGATGTCCTGGCCAAGGCAATCAAGGAAATCAACTCCGGGAAGCTATTCTTCAGCCCTTCCATTGACAAGCGCATGCGCAATAATTTCCATAATGAGCCGGGGGAAACATCCCGATACACCCGGGCAGGCCACAAAAGAAAAAATGAAACGAAACTAACTTCACGCGAATCCGAGGTGGTTCAGTTGATTGCCGAAGGCCGTGCCAACAAGGAAGTTGCAGCAGATCTCTGCATCAGTGTAAAAACCGTGGAGAAACATCGGCAGAGCGCGATGAAGAAGCTGAACCTCCATGACACCTCCGGGCTGACCCGATATGCGATTTCAGCGGGATTGATCGAGAGCAGCGTCCAGTGCACCATATTCAACTGAGGGACTGTCGAATAATAATTACTACATTTGCTGGCTGTTGATATGGCTTTTACCAAGGAACGAATGAGGAGCATATCCAAGGATATGTAACGATTGAGTGACGCAGAGAAAAGACATAAGAACGCCAGCCCTGCGGGGCGTGGCGGCAGACCGCCGTATACTGCGTCTATCCTCATTCAAATATTTCAATATTCTCATTCGTCTATCCTTGTCTCCGGCGGTCTGGCGCTCACGTCAAATTGTAGCACTTATTATTTAACAGCCCCTAAGCTGCAGGCCAAGCCCAAATCGCTCAAAGTGCTTTCCAACGGGCGTTACGCTTGGAATACCGGGACGGCAATCAACGAGGGTGCCTGGCGTGTCGAGGGGGAAATATTGCGATTTACGTGCGGAGTGACGCTTGATATAATGATTTGCCGTGCTAGCTTCTCCCCAATAACTGGCCGATGGTGTAATGGTAGCACAACAGGTTCTGGCCCTGTTAGTCAAGGTTCGAGTCCTTGTCGGCCAGCCAAAGAATTTCCGCGTTTTTTGTCGGTATTCGTCCTTGACAAAAATGAGACAGGATCAAAAGAGCCTGTAATGACTGGAGGGAAGCTATGGAGTCCAAGACATCTTCTCAGA
>JAFGFR010000339.1 GCA_016930955.1 Victivallales bacterium
AATGTCCCAAAAACAGTAAACAATTTCATCAGGCTTTCAATCAAAATGGTCAATCCGGAGAGACTCAAGGAAATTGCTGCTAAAATCAAGAGTGTCGACAAGTGAAAACTCACACAATCCTATTCGCCCTTCAGTGATTTTACATGGGTTTAACATTGCTCTTGTTTTTATGTCATGGATTTTTGACTCGTTTTCTACAGATTTTATCAACAGCCCCCCTACTCAACTCATTATATCTATCATATTATCGGTATACATATTTGTTATGTGGAATTTTCGCCAACTTCATGCACAAGCTGATTGAAATTGCAGCTTAGTTGTTGTTGTTACATTGTAAACCAATAAAACGCCTCCACGACTCGATGTGTTGTTGGTGACGATTTAAGGTTTGTTTATTGCTCCTTATCAAGACGGGTATTCATGATCCAATTAATTTCAACCGATAGGCTTGTTGCACATATTCCTACGCGATTTTCATGGGGCTTTCACAGCTGTTTGTATCCTGCGATTGGTTGGTTGCGGCCTGACTGTTCTGGCATCTGCATCCTCCCAGGTTCAGCCCGCGATTCGACTTCGAGTGCTACAATAGCTTCGTTGCCTGTTTTCCTTCGGTGTGGGACGCGGCATCACCGCTTGCAACGTCGCATAATATATATTATGTTAAACACGCTGCGGCAAAGGGTGAGCTTGGCATGATTTGGACAATGTCAGTTTTTTTTGTATGGAGGTTTGAGGTTTGTGAACATTGGAAAGTGTTTGACATTTAGTGTTTGGAGTTCGGCGTTTTCCGTAAGGGCTGAAGCTGCGACTAACGCATCGGCCAGACCCAGGCCATGTGATTTTGCGTACTGACGCTTGAATTGGGCTCCAATTCTTGCGATTTCTTGAGAGAGAGGAATTATGCGGAAAAACGAGAGAAACCTGTCAAGAGTGGCAAGCTCATCATCGTTTTTAACTCCGGCGTAAAGCTCGGCGACGACAATGCTGGATAGCATGATGCTTGTCGAGTTGTTTGAAACAAAATCAACAGCGGCCCCATTTCCACGCAAGAAATCAACCAAGATATCAGTGTCAACAAGTAATTTGTCAGGCATTGATCAATTCCTGTCCCACGAGCGGCGAGTGTCTGAAAAATCAGGCAGGTCATGCCTGTCTCTCCATAATCCGGCAGCTTCGCGAAGCGCTATTTCCCGGTGGCGTTCTTCCGATGAATCCAAAAAACGGTCAATCGCTTCACGAATAAGCTCTGACTGCTTCCTGCCAGTAGCCGATGCAACATTGTCGAGGCCGTCGCGCTCCTTCTTTGTCAAATAAACCTGTGTTCTTAACATTTGCACCCTCCAAATTGATGTATACATTAGTATTATACATCAACCATGGGAGTCTGTCAAGCAAAAAAATCGTATGCATCCTGATAACTACTGGTTTTTTGAATTTGGCGGCACGGACTCCGGGGCCGCTGCCACCCCCCCCTGCCCTGCGGTTCAAGCCCCCTCCGTGCAGGATTCGTTGGGCAGCAACCGTCGAATGATTTCAATTGAAAACAAACTAGAGGACTCACGTTCCAACAACTGCACAATCCGTGCCTTCGCTGCTGAAGCGCAACCGGCATTGCCCGCTGCTTCCATGGTATGGCGATACGCTGACGAAACATCCATGGCGATGATGTCGTAGCCATATCCATCCAGAAGCCAGCGCAGCGCGCTTAGGCCGGCTTCCATTGCAAAGCGAGGCTCCGTCTCTACGAAATCCCGAGCTGCACGGGTTAGTGTTTTGGGGTCGCAGTGGGTGCTGTTAGCCAGCGCAATAGCTTCGTCATAGAGGCCCAGGCTCTTTGCTGTGGCGAACCACTTGCCCTCTTCGCCGGGTGTTTGAGCAACCAGATTCTTGAGAATGGCGGATCGGTCTTTATTCGGGTACTTTTCAGCGATCGCTCTGAAGGTTGCCAGATGGGTACCCTTGTGATTGGCTGCAAACGCGTATTTCGAATAAGCCTCATCCGTCTTGCCGACAGACAGAAGGATTTCTTCACATGTCCGCGCAATTCGAGCGGGGTGCGCATAGGGATCATCCGTGGCCTCCGCGTACCGGATGGCTTCATCGTGCTTTCCCTGTGCAGCGAGTGCTTTGACACCCCAACACCGCGAACTCCAGCATTTGTGTGGATCCAATTCGATCAGTTCAAGCAATTCCTCGTAGCGTTCAGCTTTGAGCAAGGCGCTCAGACAGGCGTAGGTACCCTTGAACCAGCCGCCACGCGGTGTGTCGGGGCTCCAAATATGGCGGAGTATTACGATAAATTCATCTGCCCATCGTGAGGCGTGTGGCTTCGTGGCGCACATCTCCCCCCAATGCTCTGCAAGCAATTCCAGATAAGGAATCCCATCGTCTTCAATCGCCTGCCAGACCCGCTGCAGCCATTTCTCCCGCAAAATATCGTCCGCCGGGGCGGCAGCGATGATGGCTGCAAGTTCATCAATGGCCCAGTTTACAGTGCTGCCGATTGCGCCGGATGAACTGTCGACATTTCGGATCGCGGGCGACACTTTCTCCAGCAAGAGCACCGCGCCTTCCGCTCCTGACACCGGATCCTTCTTGGCCACTTTCTTGATCTCACTCACGGCCTCTTTGATGCGCTTGATCGGCGGCTGCGACTTCCAGCCGAAGGCGTTAGCCCTGAAGCGTGGCGCAAAATCCCAGCGGAATGGCTTCAAAGACGACTTGCTGACCTCTTTGGATTTCGTATTCGGCTTTGGCTTAACCCTCTCCATCAAGCTTTCCCCCATGGTGTGCTCTCGACATATATGATGAAGTTGCGGAGGCGTTTCCATTCGGTTTTGATGGCGCGGAGCTCGGAGTTGAATTCGGATTCTTTGTCCATTGCTTGCATAAGTGTGTGGATTTCGCCGAGATATCTGACGGCTTCCTGGTAGCTCTGGTTGTTCTTTCGCTGCAGTGCCGGCTCGACCTGCCGCCGATAGATGGCGACGGCATCCTCGGGGTGATCCTTTTCGCGTGCTTTGGCCAGTTTCAGCCAGAGCGATTCACTACAGCCGCCTTTTTGCGCCTCCGTCCAGGCTGCTTCGGCATCCTTTTCCCACAAAAAGATTTCGACAAGCAGGGAATGATCCGGCTTGCGATCCCAGCGGCCGTAGTAGCGACGACTATCGTGTCCTTTTTTCCGTTCGGCGATTTCCTTGCGGACATTCGTCAAAGCCTTTTCACGCCATTCCGGCCATGTCTTGGCCTTGGCGGCATATTTCTGAAGGGTCTGGTATCGTTCTAATCCCGGTCGGGCTTTAAACGTCTCCCATACAACACCAACAGCGTCTTCCGGCCGCTTGGCGCGTACATATTCGTCGGCCAGGAAGTCATGCATACGCGCTTCAGAATTATCAGGGAATGCGCGTATGCCCTGTTCGGCCCATTGTATGGCAAGAGCGTATGCTTTCGCCTGGCGACAGCGTTCGGCAATGTTTAGAAAATCGTAACTTTCTGAAAGATCGCGGCTCATGACCTCGATGATTCGGTTCAAGTCGCCAGTTTCCTCAACAATGCTCAACATCATTTGTTCGATCGTGTGCGTCCGTCCATAGCGGTCTTCATTGTTTTCGTTTGGCCCATAGTGCGGGAGCTTGCTCCATTCGGATTCCACGAGCTCGCGGTAGCGGGCCTTACCGGTTTTGCCTAGAACGAAACCATAGACCTCGTAGGCACCACTGAAAATGTCCCAGCCTGAATTGGCATGACGGTCAAACAGCCGCTCGGCCAGCGCGACCGGGTCGGGCTTGGTTTTTTCGCAGGCATCCAGATGCAGCTTGTGCAGGTCATCGAGAACCTCGCCCATACCGCCATCAGAATCGTCGATCAACTGAATGGCCTCCTCCCACAGCCCCAATGCATATTCGGTGAGGTCAACTACTTCTGCCGGATGTTTGGGAAGCATCTTTTTGATTCGCCTGATCACGGCATCCACGCCTCGATAATAGTCTGAGGTATCGCGCCATGAGATGAAGTCTTCAATCGTCATCGCCTGCCGGAGCACCGAGCGCATTTCCGAGATGTTGGCTACCGGCTGTTCCGCCGCCACCTTGAACTTGAGAAGATTGTAGAACTCGTCGTCATTTAATGCCTGCTGCATAATCGTTTCCACTAGTGCTTCCGGAGATTGTTTGCGCAAAAAGGCCTCGATGTCGCCCGGTTCGATACGTTTGGATTTTGTCTTTCTTCCCTTGGTGGCCTCCGCTTCGATCCAGGTCAGGCCTGTAGCCACAAGATGCTTGCAGAATTTTTCGTCCTGTCCGAGCGGGCAGGTGCAATTCCCTTCAAGCCTCCCGTCCTCGATCCAAAGCGTGGTTTTGTAGGGATGCGAGCCGTGTACAGTGGCGTAAACCTTGCCGTCTTTCTGTTTCAATTCCCTTACAAGATCCGCTTCAAAATATCCTTCGCCGCGCTCGAAATACTTGCTATTAGTTGCGGCCCGCACCATCGCGCGGGTGAGTTCCGGCGAGGTCGCATTGGATATTTTTACGGTCTTCTTCATAATTCAGGTTTTCTTTTTTATTGCTCAAAGCATATAAGGCCTATATTTTTCAGAGATTACCTGCAATGAGAGCAAAGTCAAGCCAGTAAAGCGAAAAAAATCGGGCTAAGCAGGGAAGCCGGGGCACCTAAAGTTCTAAAGTTCTAAAAGTTCGTAAGCTTTGGAGTGTTTTACAGCAAAACTGCAACACGGTATTCCGGCCATTGGCAAAGCCAAGCCCCTCCCCTGTACTTATCACGATCACGAGGCATTTGATGCTGATGTCCATGCGAATGCGACGAGAGCAAATGATGCGATGAACAGGAGGGACTGTATCAGGAAGCAATTTTTGAGGGTGTGTGCCTTGAACACGGGGATACCGATTGCGACTCCCCAGAGGAACCCTGAGAGATGCGCGAGGAGGTCTGTGCCTCTGGCCGATCCTGTGAATGCGAGCAGTGCGATGCCTGCGGCGACAGGGGCGAGGCTTTGGATGGAGAATGCGGGGGTTTTTTTGGCTAGGAAACCCGAGATGGTGATGATTCCGAGGGCGGCGAACACGGCGGTCGAGAGCCCGATGGAGCTGTGTCCCGCGGGGCCGAGGATGAATGCCGAGGATGTGTTTGCCATGAAAGCTGCAAAGAGTATGGCTGCTGTGGTGATGCCCGGGCCGGCGCTGGCTGAGATGATGGTGGAGAACAGTGTGAAGAAGACGCAGTTTGCGACGACGTGTGCGAGGTCGGCGTGGAGGGTCAGGGCTGTGGCCCCGCGCCACCACTGGAGTTTTCCCAGAAGGTCAGGCGAGAGCATGCCCTCCGTGAAGAAAGCCCCCTCGGAACCCGAAGATCCCGTGACGGAGAAGAACAGGAGCAGAAGAACGCTGATGAACACGAAAGGCATGGCATCATGGATCCCGTGGCGGGGGGCTGTCATCTCACTATCGTCGAGATAGCGCTTGAAGAAATCCCTGTCGTTCTCGTATTCCTCGATGTTGCGCCGAGCCTCCGCGAAATTCGCGGGAGTGGTTTTGAATGTCCACACCTCCCCTGCCCTGCCGAGCTCGAAATCAATCTTCTGGGATGCCAGCACGGCACACCACTCCAATGCAGTCTGGGAGCTTTCGGTGATGAAGGAATTGTCGTCCTGATTGACCTCTTCGGGCTTTTCCAGAGGGCTTTTCATCGGCTCAGTGTTTTTTCGAGGATTCCTGGATCTGCTCCCGGGCGCGCCGGAGGGTGTCCATCTCGTCCTCGGTGAGGCTGTTTATCCCGGAAATGGATATCTTGTCGAGGAGATAGTCGAGCTCCTTCTGGGTGACCACATCGCTGCCGCCGGGGCCGGGCGTAATGCTCCAGCCCGATGAGACCTTGTAGAACGGGTTCTTCGGCCCGCGGAGGAAATTCGGAAGGATATCCCATGCCACCTGCCTGCCGAATTTGAGCTTGATATAGACGTATCCGCCGAGCGCGCCGCCGAGATGGACGACATGAGCCACATTGCCGCCGAAGGTATTTTTGGAAAGCTCGAGGTATATCTCGATGATGATGTAAACTATGGCGAAGGTTTTGAGTTTCATCGGGATGGGTGGGAAGAGCAGCATGATCCTGACATCGGGGAAGAACATGGCTGTGGCGATGATCACGCCGAAGAGTGCGCCGCTGGCCCCGATGCAGGGGATGTTCGAGTTCCAGTTGACCGCCAGCCACAGGAGCGCGCCGACCGTGCCGCTGATAAAGTACATGACTGCGAAGTTCGCATTCCCTATCCTTTGTTCGAGGAGCGAGCCGAAGAGGTACAGGCCCCACATGTTGAAGAGGATATGGAAAATCCCTCCGTGCAGGAACATGGATGTGAATATTCGATACACCTCCCCTGCCCTCACGCTGGTGGAGACCAGCGCGAACCGGGATATCATGCCTTCCTCAGTTCGCGTGTCGGGGAAAAGGAATTGGAGGATGAACATGGCGATATTGATGAAAATCAACGTGGTTACGATGCTGTAGCCGCCACTGCCGCGTCTTGATGTCGGCCCGCTGCGGAAGGGTGCCTGCCGCATTCTCATGTAGTCTCTGTCGTTAAGCACGTGTTCCTCTTCATTCAGACGTTCAGTCTTCCGCCGGCAAGGATGACTTTCACATCCTCGGCGGTCAGGCTGTGGCCAAGCTCCAGGCTTGCGCCAGTGTCGGTTGTGGCGATCACGGTGCCGCCGGGCACAAGCTGGCTGCAGATCTCGCAAATCTCCAGCCTCGAAGCTTCATTCAGACCGTTGTAGTCCTCTTTGTTCTTTAAGATCAGGGGTATTATTCCGAAGTTGACCAGGTTGGCGGAGTGTATGCGTTCCATGCTGATGGCTATCACGGCCTTGATCCCGAGGAACATGGGGCATATTGCGGCGTGTTCCCTCGATGATCCCTGCCCGTAGCTCTCGCCGGCCACGATGATCCCGTGCAGGCCCGAGTCCCGCGCCTGCGCCGCACGTTCCGCGAACGAGGGCTTCCCCGGCTCGGAGAAGCACTCGAAGGCGACCTTGGAGTATGCTGGGATATTGCTGCGCAATTTCAAGTGGATTCCGGCGGGGGAGATATGGTCCGTGGTGATCTTGTCGCCGACTTTGATGATGATGATGCCCTTGATGTCTTTCGGCAAAGGTGTGTTGGATGGCGGGGAGCCGATTGTAGGTTTTCTGATTATCTCTACGGCATCTGCGTCCTTCGGGGGGATTATGAGCATTTTGTCGTTGATGAGGAATTCTTCCGGCTCGGTGAATTCGGGACAAGGGAAATCGAGGGTTCTCGGGTCGGTGAACACGCCTGTCAGGGCGGAGGCGGCCGCGGTCTCGGGGCTGACGAGATATGCCTGGTCGTTTTTCGAGCCTGTCCTGCCGGGAAAGTTGCGGTTGAAGGTCCTGAGGGTGACCGTGTCGTCAGAGGGGCTCTGGCACTGCCCGATGCAGGGGCCGCATGCCGTCTCGAGGATTCTCGCCCCGGAGGCCACAAGTTCGGCGAGCGATCCGTCCCTGGCCATCATCTCAAGCACCTGACGGCTGCCAGGGGCGATGGCGAAGGTCACGCCGTCGCAGACCTTCCTGCCTTTCATCATCGCGGTCACGACGGAGAGGTCTCTGAGGGAGCTGTTTGTGCATGACCCGATGATCACC
>JAFGFR010000340.1 GCA_016930955.1 Victivallales bacterium
AATCAAAGACCGAAAGAAGGAAAAACAAGAAATCCGCCCCGTCATTTCAGATGGCCAAATTCCCGTCATTTGAACCTGCCATCCACACCGGTTCCAGGTTGAAGGGAGGCATATGACAATGAAGATTGAGCGGTTTGAAGACATTGGACACGCTTTTCTCAGATTGGCAGCCTGAGGTTGAAAGTTGTCCGGATGTTCGGCACGCTCTCGACGGACACGCTGCCCTGGTGCGACTGGGCGATATGCTTGACGATGGCCAGGCCGAGGCCTGTTCCGCCGTCCTGCCTGCTCCGGCCTTTGTCGACTCTGTAGAAGCGTTCGAAGATGCGCGGCAGGTGCTCCTCGGATATGCCGCAGCCGTTGTCGGTCACCTTGATTGTCACGAGTTTCCCGTCGTGCTCCGCAAAAACCGTGACAACGCCCTTCTCCGGACTGAACTTGACGGCATTGTCAATAAGGTTTACAAGAGCTTGCTCGACCATCTGAGTGTTCGCATTTAGCTCGATGCTGTCATGGCAGTCGATATTGAAGGAGACTTTTCTCTTTTCGGCCTTTTCGCGGCATATGTCAGTGGAGGTTTTGATGACTTCGGCGAGTCTTATCCTATCCTTCTTTATCGAGTGTTCCTCGGCAAGCTGCTCGATTTTCGAGAGACTCATCGTGTCGTTGATCAGGGCATTCAGCCTGTCGCTGTGCTTCTCGATAATCCTTAGGAACTTTTCCGCATCCTCCGGGGAGGCGACGGCGCCCTCGAGCAAAGTCTCGACGGCTCCCTTAATGGCGGTCAACGGGGTTTTAAGCTCGTGCGAGACATTTGCCGCGAAATTCTTCCTCATGCTCTCGAGCTGTGTGATCTGTGTGATGTCGTTGATGACGAGAAGCACGCCGATAGCGTTGCCGTGCTGGTTCCTGAGGACGGCGCCGTGTACATCTATGACCTTGTTCTGCATGCCGACCAGCTCTATCCTGCGTTGCAGGAACATGTTCTCGCGGAGTATGTCACCGACGAACTCGTGTATTTCCTCGATCCTCACGAGCTGGCTGAATGAGAACGGATCCTTGCCGTTTGAGGCCATTTGTACGCTCGCTGCCATGCTGTTGATGGAGTTTTGTATTTTGCTGTTCCTGTCGGCGGCTGGTGCCAGCGGGATGCCGGTGTTGAGTATCTGCTTGGCGGCGGCGTTGATGGTGATGACATTGTCGTCCATGTCGACGGCGATCACGCCTTCTCTCATGTTCCCGAGGATGAGCTTCAGCTCGTTTCTCTGTTCGCGGAGCTTGATGATCGTGTCCTGGAGAGATCCGCTCATCGAGATCATCGCCTCGGCCAGATCATCAATCTCGGCTATAGTCGAGTGTGGGGGCATTGACGAGAAATCCCCTTTGGCCAGGTCGGCGGCGCTGTTTTTAAGCCGCTCGATCGGCAAAGAGAGCTTCTTTGCAATGAAAAAGGCCATGCCTAGCGCGACGGCTGCGACAAAGACACTGGAGAGGACGACATGGGCGATAAAGGGGCTGAGGGCACGGTCGACAGACTCGATCGTCACTGCCAGCCTCAGCACATGCTGCACAGGCATCTTTTTCTCGAGGGGGATGGCGAAGTACATGGTCTCTTTTATGACTGTCCCGCTGTGGCGGGTCTCGAATGCAGGTTTCCCTTGGATTGCCGATATGACCTCCGGACGGTTGATGTGGTTCTCCATGTACAAGGGGTCTCTGGTGCTCTCGGCAATCACCACGCCGTCGGCGGCGATCAGCGTGATTCGCATCTTGTTCTTCTCTGCGATCTCCCTGATATGCTTGGTGAGTTCCTCCATACGCCCTTCGCCGGTCATTCCCGCTATTGAGTGGGACATGCTGTAGGCGGATGCCGAAAGCTTTCCCCTCAGCATATCTACGTAGGAGTTGTACATCATCCTGGAGAATATCCAGACTATGCTTCCGATGGACAGCAGAATGATGGCCAGATATGCCGGGAATATGCAGGAGAATATACGTTTTTTCGACATTAAAATCCTAGTTGTTGCTTCAGCTTTGGAACTTGTAGCCCACGCATCTTACTGTACGGATGCATTTGCCGCCTTCCTTGAGTTTTCTGCGCAGGTTCACGATCTGCACATCTATCGCCCTTTCGGTGACGATGTAGTCGTCGTTCCTGGCGGCCTTCATGATCTGCAGCCTTGAGTACACCCTCCCGGGGTGGCCTATAAGCAGCTTTAGTATCTCGAATTCGGAGAATGTCAGACTTATCTCCTCCCCCTTGTATGAGACTTCTCTTCCTGTGGAGTTGACGGTGAAACCCGCCCGGCGTATCACTGTGGGGTCGTCGTCTCCCTTGGCGCTGCGTCTGAGGACGCTCTTGATCCGGGCATTCAGTATCCTTGGGCTGAACGGCTTTACAACATAGTCGTCGGCACCAAGTTCCAGGCCTACCACTATGTCCGACTCGCTGCTCTTTGCGGTGAGCATAACCACCGGGATGGACTGGGTTTTCGGGGATGTCTTGAGTTTTTTACAGACATCCAGCCCGTCGATCCCTGGCATCATAAGGTCCAGGACGATCAGATCGGGGGAGTGTGTCTCGGCAAGCTCGAGGCATTTCGCCCCGCTGTCCGCGCATATCACGTCGAAACCCTCCTTCGCCAGGTTGTAGCGGACAAGCTCCAGAATATCCTCCTCGTCGTCAACTGCTAGAATCCTTTCCTTAGCCATCCTGACCTCCTGTTTGGGTTTTCTTGTCGTCAGCACCCTTCCCGTGCCTGATGATATCGCCGTCAATCATGTAGATTATGTCCTCGGAGAGGTTTGTCGTGTAGTCGGCTATCCTCTCGATGTTGCGGCTTATGAAAAGCATCCTCATGTAGTATTCGACATTCTCGGGCTTGTTCTTGATGCATTTCGCTATCTCCAGGTGCATCTTTTTGTTGAGGTCGTCCACGATGTCGTCGTTGCGGCAGACCTCGAGGGCCAGATTGGCATCCAGCTCGAAGAGTGCGTCAAGGCTGTCCTTCAGCATCTTCTGAGCCTCGTGCATCATGAGCCTCAGGTTGGATGTCTCGACATCGCTGATGACTTTTGCGTTGGGTATCTCTCTTATGCCTTTGGCGATGTTTGCCGAGAGGTCGCCGATCCTCTCGAGCTCGTTGTTCATCTTGAGGCATGCGATGACGTATCTGAGGTCTATTGCCACTGGCTGGTGCAGTGCGAGTATCTTCAGGCATTCCTCCTCGATTTTGATCTCGAGCGTGTCGATCTCCCTGTCGTTTGCGACAATTTCCGCCGCGAGCTTCTTGTCGTGGTTCAAGACTGCGGCCAGCGCCTTCGTCATGCTCGTCTCCACCTTCGTGCACAATCCTGTCATCAACTCCTTAAGCCTGTGAATCTCTTTGTTCAGATGTACTGACATTTCATTTTCCTCACTTTGTTTGTTGTCGGACATGGGCAGATCAACCGAATCTGCCGGTAATATAGTCCTCGGTTTCCTTTTTTTCCGGTTTGGTAAACAATTTCTGCGTCTTTCCGAACTCTATCATGTCTCCCTCGTACATGAAGACCGTGAAATGCGATATCCTGGCGGCCTGCTGCATGTTGTGTGTCACTATTACGATTGTGTATTCTTTCTGCAGCTCGCCTATCAGGTCCTCGATCTTGGTCGTTGACTTCGGGTCCAGCGCCGAGGTGGGCTCGTCCATGAGGATTATCTCGGGCGTGATCGCCAGTGCTCTGGCTATGCACAACCTCTGCTGCTGCCCGCCTGAAAGCCCTATGGCATTGGTGTGCAGCCTGTCCTTCACCTCGTCCCATATCGCAGCCTGATTCAGACTTCTCTCGACTATCTCCTCGAGCTGCGAGCGCTTCCTTATCCCGTGCAGCCTCGGACCATAGCACACATTGTCGAAGATGGATTTCGGGAATACGTTGGGTTTCTGGAATACCATGCCTATTCTTTTCCTTAGTTGGACGACATCGATCGTCCTGTCGTAGATGTTGGCATTGTCGAAGATCATCTTCCCGTCCGCCCGGCATCCGGGGATCAGGTCGTTCATGCGGTTCATCCCGCGCAACAGCGTGCTCTTCCCGCAGCCGCTGGGACCTATTATCGCCGTCACATGGTGCTTGAAAAAAGAGCATGAGACCTTCCTTACAGCCTCGAAATCTCCATAAAAGATGGAGAATTCCTCGGTGTTCAGGATGGAGTCGGGATTTTCCGATGCGGCATCCGTGTTTACCGTTATCAGGCTTTTCTGCGTGTCATTGTCCATAATTTCAGTTCCTTAAATTCTTCTGGACTCTTGCCCTGACCACAATTGCCGTGATGTTCAGGAAAAGAACCACGGCGATGAGAGAGAAAACCATTCCGAACTGCACGTGCCTGATCTGGTCCACGGCCTCGTGCTCGGTACAGAGATTGTAGATGTTCCATGGCAACGCCGGGCTCGGGTTGGTGAAGACCTCGTCCAGATTGAGTGCCTTTCCCACGCTTACGGCGGCGGTGAAGATTATAGGCGCGGTTTCACCGGCGGCTCTGCCCATGCTTATCACGATCCCGGTCAGTATGCCGGGAAGCGCCGCAGGAAGTATTACGGTCATAACCGTCCTCCACTTACCGGCGCCGAGAGACAGAGCGGCCTCCTTGTAGGTCGAGGGCACCGCCATGATCGCCTCCTCGGAGGCTCTTATGATGGTCGGCAGTATGAGAAGTGCAAGTGTAAGCGAGCCGGCGAGGACGCTCTTGGATTCAGATACCCGTATGGTGTTCAAAAAGAATGCCAGGCCGAAAAGCCCGAAGACAATGCTCGGCACTCCAGCCAGGGTCGTTATGCAGATACGAAGGTAGCTGATCACGAGGCCCTGTTTCGCATATTCGCAGAAGTATATCGCCGCGATGACGCCCATTGGGACGGCGAAAAGCATTGCCCCCAGGGTAAGGTATATGGTGCCCAGGAGCTCGGGCCATATTCCGCCGAAGAAGTGTGAGTCCCGCGAGTCGTCGGTGAGGAAGCGCAGGTAAAGGGTCAGGCGTGGAGCCATCATGGCATCGATATTTTCCTCGATATAGGGGAAGAGTTCCTCGATCGAGGTGCCGGTGAAGAAATCCTGTCTCGGGACGTACACCTTGACCCCCATGCCGCCTGAATAGTCCCATTCGGTGGCGTAAAGGACATCCTTGAGATGTTTCCGGGCCATGTCCCAACGGGTTTGTCCGTAGCGTTGCCTCATCAGCACAGGCTCTCTGTCGTCAGGGTTCGGGCCGAGGAGGTTTTCGATGTTCTTCTCGACATCGTTCAGTGCCCTGCGGTACTTCCTGCGCTCTGAGGAAGGCATAGCCGCAAGCTCGCGCCTGAAGTCATCCATCATCTCGTACACCGGTTTTCTCGCCTTTGCCACGATCTGCATCTCCTCGGCGAGCGCCTTCTCGTCCCCCCTGTTCCATATGTCAAACATCAGTTTTCTGTACTCTACCGTCCCGCGGAAAATAAAAGCCCCCGAACCCTTGGCTATGATGGGAGCAAGGATCACAACCAAGAACAGCGCCATGAAAAGAATCGCAATTACCCCCAAGGCCGAGAAGGACTTATCCAGCAGCTTTCTTGTCCTAAGATCCATTTTCGCATGTCTCCTGCTACTTGCCCAGCTTCTTGCGGTAACGCCTGGTGAATGCCTCGGTTATCAAGTTCATCGCGAAGGAGAACAGCAAAAGGCAAAACGCCATCGCGAAAAGCACATGGTAGCGCGATGACCCGGTGACATGGTCCGCCTCGCCCATATCCCCCGCTATAGTCGCTGTCAGAGTCCTTACAGGCTGCAGAAGATTATAGAAGGGTGTGGGTATCCTCGCGGCATTGCCGGAGGCCATCCACACGACCATCGTCTCTCCTATGGCCCTCATTATGCCTAGAATGACTGCTGCAAGTATCCCGCTTATCGATGCCGGGAGGACGACTTTGATAATTGTCTCGGCACGTGTGGCACCCAGTGCATAGCTGCCTTCGCGAAGTTCGCGCCCGACGGACTGCAGCGCGTCCTCGGACACGCTGACAATGGTCGGCAAGGCCATTATGCCAAGTATTATCGATACGTTCAGGGCATTGGTCCCGCTGGATATCTCCATGCCATAAAGTGCTGAGCTCGTCTTGAACAAAGTCAGTATGACACCCGCCTCCAGAAGCAGTGCCAAGCCAAGAGTGAGAGCGGCCGGCTTGCTCCTGAAAGGCAGCATGGATGTGATCACGTCGCTCATCACAACCACCCCTATTGTCGCGACGGGCAGGCCCACGATCCATATCCCCGTGGCCAATGCGAACCCCCCGTTTTCCTGGAGCAGCGGCGCAAAAACGACCAAAGCGAAGAAACCATATGCTACCGATGGGATAGCGGCGAGTATCTCTATTGTGGGCTTGAATATCTGGCGCATCCAGAATGGCAGGATGTCACTGAGGCACATGGCTGCCGCCACGCCCAATGGCACGGAGAAGACAACCGCACCGGTCGTCACAAGCGCCGAACCGAAGAATATCGCCAGGGCACCGAACTCAGGAGGATGCCCCGTCGGATACCAATTGGGAGATGTGAAAAACTCCCCGTATCCCTCCTGGTTGAAAAAAGGGAAGGCATCCTTGGCGATGAAGTAGAAGATGAAAAGGACGGCCACAGCCGACACTGACGCCACAGAGAAAAGTAAGCTCCGCCCAATAAGCTCCCCGCCTCGCCGTATAAAATCCTGCCTCGCGCTTATGTGCAGACCATTGCTCTTCATTACGATGCATTTCCCATAATTGATCTTCTTTACAATCGCGAAAATAAGCCTGTAATGTTAGTATTCCATTAGCGATGGGTTAGTGTATTGATAATTATCGAGCCGATGCCATATAGCGATCTTGATAGAAGCAAAAGGTGGAATCCAGTGAGCCGGTTTCAGGACTACCTGTGTCCGCGCGGCTAGCCGCACCGTCGCCGCTTTGCTCCGGCGGTCCGGCGCGGCAGGCCCGCATGTCAGATCATAGACAGAGCCTTGAGCATAGCGCCTGCGGCCACTGCGGAGCCTATGACACCGGCGACGTTCGGGCCCATGGCGTGCATGAGGAGGAAATTTTGGTTGTCTTCCTCGAGGCCCATTTTATTGACGACTCTGGCGGCCATCGGGACAGCCGAGACACCCGCCGCGCCGATTAGGGGATTGATTTTCCCGCCGGAGAGTTTTTTCATCAGTTGTCCGAAGAGCACTCCGCTGGCAGTGCCGATGCCGAAGGCCACGACTCCGAGCAGCAGTATGCCCAGGGTTTGTATGTTGAGGAACTGGTCGGCGGAGAGTCTTGATCCTACGCAGAGACCGAGGAAGATGGTGACGGTGTTTATCAGTGCGTGCTGTGCGGTCGAGCTCAGCCGCTCGACCACGCCGCACTCGCGCATCAGATTTCCGAACATGAGCATCCCTATGAGAGGCGCCGCGGAAGGCAGCAGCAATGCGCAGAGCAGCGTTATCACTATCGGGAAGCATATCTTCTCGATTTTTGATACATGCCTGAGCTGGCTCATTCTTATCCGTCTGTCGGCTTTTGAAGTGAGCAGCTTCATGATAGGTGGCTGTATGATCGGCACGAGTGCCATGTAGGAGTATGCGGCCACGGCGATGGCCCCGAGCAACCTTGGCGAGAGCTGGCTGGCCAAGAAGATAGCGGTAGGCCCGTCCGCGCCGCCTATAATGCCGATGCTCGCGGCATCCTTAAGCGAGAAGTCTATGCCGACCTCTGAAAGCAAAAGAGCACCCAGCAGGGCTGTGAATATGCCGAACTGCGCGGCAGCGCCGAGCAGGGCGGTTTTTGGGTTTGCGATTAGCGGGCCGAAGTCTGTCATGGCGCCCACTCCCATGAATATGAGCAATGGGAATATGCCTGTGGCTATGCCTACTGCATAGATCATGCCCAGGATGCCCTCCGGGCCTGCGATGCCGGCGAGCGGGATATTTGCGAGTATCGCACCGAATCCGATGGGCACGAGGAGGAGCGGCTCGAACTGCCGGAATATCGCCAGATAGAGGAGCAGCATGCCGACCATGAGCATTATCACCCTGCCGAGCCCGAGCTGCCAGGTGTTCTTGAAGTCCGCGGAGGACTGGCGGATGATGTCGTATATCCCAGTGCTCTGCCATAGCCTGACGAACATTGTTGACCATGGCGGCAAGCTCTCGTCGGCGGATTGTGACGCGAGGGTCGAGTCATGCAGCACGCCCGGCTCGCTGAACTCCAGGAGAGTGTCCCCTTTTGACACTCTCGATGAGTTCTTCACATTGACGGACAATATCTTCACTGCCATGCCTATCCTGGCTTTCGCCTTGCTTCTGTCCTCGATGCCTTTTGCCGGGAGTATGTAGAGCACCATCATCTCCCTGCCGGGGAGTATCTCTGAGCCTGCGGCGACATCAATGGAATTGACGATGGCTGGGGCATCCCAGTTGTATCTCAGCGCCGAGACCCCTCTGCCGACAGGCTCGATAATGAATATATCATCATCCGATCCGAGGGAGGAAAATCCTGCGGAAAAGAGCAGCGTGATCGAGGTTGTCATGCAACATGCAGTGATTCTGGTGAAAGTCATCATCTTGGTCTCCGGATGGTTTGCCTGGCGCTAGTTTGAGATGACAAGCATGACTTCGTCGGCTGCCACGGATATACCCTGCTTGACCATCACCTCGGCGACCTTGCCTGCGACAGTTGACTTCACCTCGGTCTCCATCTTCATGGCCTCGAGGATTATCAGCGTGTCGCCTGACCTGACTTGGTCGCCGACATCTACGATCACTTTGATTACATTCCCTGGCATCGGGGCTCTGACATCTGTCTTGGCTGCTGTCGCTTGCGGCGATGGCTGGGGAGCCTGTGACTGCGTAGCCTGGACGGGCTGTGAGACTTGGGTCGCCCCTCCCGGGCCGACGGTTACCTGGTAGGTGTTGCCGTTGACAGTGACAGAGTATGTCTCGGTGGAAGCTGGAGACGCGGATTCTTGCGGTGTCGCCTGCGCGGCGGCCTGTTTCTGCTCCGCGGGCTTCTCATCGATATAGCGGATGCCCAGGGGCTTGTCTCCCTTCAGGAAGGCCACGCCCTTGTCCCCGCAGGTCGCCACGATGAAGACATTCTCCTCGTTGACCTCGAGCCCTGCGTCCTTGAGCTTCTGTGTCGCGGGCTTGACCCCGAGGGCGGGGTTTCTGTCATTGATGTCGTGGACATCCTCCTTGGTAGGCTCCATACCGAGCTGCTTGGAGGCGAGCCTGACGATCTCTGGGTCCGGCTCGGCGGGGGTGTGGCCGAAATAGCCCAGCACCATCTTGCCGTAGTCCGCGACGATCTTGTCCCACTTGTCCTTGCCGTTCTGCATGCTCATCACATTGGCGAAGGCCTGCTGGAAATAGAACTGCGACACGGGTGTCACGGAAGTGCCGAATCCGCCGCGCTCGACCACCTCACGCATCTGCTTGATCACTTCAGGGTAGAGGTGCAGGCAGTTTACATCACGCATCATCTGCGTGTTCGCAGTGAGTGCGCCGCCAGGCATGGGCGACAGCGTGATCAACGGACTGACCTTCTCGGATTCCGGGGGTTTGAAGTATTTCGCCATGCATTTCTCGAACACATCCTCGGCAATGAGTATCTTCTCGTAGTCAACGTCGAGTGTATAGTCGGTGCCCTTGAGCATGTGCCAGACTGTCAGGATGTCGGGCTGGCATGTTCCTCCGCTGACCGGGCTCATCGAGAGGTCTATGGTGTCCGCGCCGGCCTCGATCGCCGCCATGTAGCAGCTTTCGGCCATCCCCGCCGTGCTGTGCGTGTGCATGACGATCTTCGTGGCCGCCGGGAGCATCTTCCTGGCCTTCTTGATGGTGTCGAAGACCACTTTTGGTGTGGCGGTGCCCGAGGCATCCTTGAAGCACACGCTGTCGAAGGGAATCTTCTCGTCAAGTATTTTCTTCAGCGAGTCGGCGTAGAACTGCGGCGAGTGCGCATACTCGTTATCTAGCCCCGGAGGAAGCCCCATCATCGAGACTGAGACCTGATGCTTGAGCCCGTGGCTATGGATGCACTTCCCGGAGTATGAGAGGTTTCTCACGTCATTTAGAGCATCGAAGTTCCTGATCGTCGTGACACCATGTTTCTTGAAAAGCTTGGCGTGGAGGTCGATGATATCCCTGGACTGCGATACAAGCCCTACGACGTTGGCCCCTCTTGCAAGTGTCTGCAGCTCGACATCTGGCCCGACGGCCTTCCTGCACTCGTCCATCATGTCGAAGGCATCCTGCTGGCAGTAGAAGTACAAGCTTTGGAAGCGTGCCCCTCCGCCGATCTCGAAATAATCAATCCCCGCCTCGACCGCGGCCTTGAGCGCCGGGATGAAGTCCTCTGTTTTGACCCTGGCCCCGTAGCATGACTGGAACCCGTCGCGGAACGCTGTGTTCATGAACCTGATCTTCTTCATTTTTCTAGCTCTTTCTAGATTTGTCAATTGTTTTTTTCGGGCAGCTGTTGCGACTCCGATTTGAGTTTTGGCGTGGCCTAAGGCGGTCGGCGAACGCGTCCCATCCTCCTGCCCTGCCTTTTCGGGTGGCAATCACGATCGCTTTTCCCGGTCGGTCTTGCCCGCAAGGCAAGATGGCAGACAAAGGCCTGTACCTTACTCCGCATCGCCGAGCAAGTCAAACGGGGAAATAAAATGCAGAGCCAATCGCTCTTTGGAAATTAACGATGAGCCTCTAAAATCGATGTTTTTATAAACCAACTGTCGTCCTGGAAGACATCATTTTCTTTATGTGTGAGGAAATCGACGTGCCAGTCTCCGAACAGCACATTGCGGCCCCCGAAGACTTTGGCATTGTAATGGGCGTTGTAGGGGAAAGCGAAATATGCGGAATTCCCTTCCATGCCGCCGTTTTGCCAGAGGTCAAAGCACACAATCGCCTTTGAAGGATTTCTCCATCTGTTGGAAAACGGGAAGGAATAAGGCCAGTTGGGGCCATGCTCATCTGTCCCCGGGATGTAAAGGTACGGGTTCTGCATGTAATAATGATCGACGGTCCGCCCCTGAGAATCTGTCTTGCCGACCCCGCTCGGACATATGAAGACCGGGAATCTCCCCTCCCTGATCCATCTGCATTCCGAATATGTCTGAAAGTTTTGCCACGGCAAGGAGTCTTTTATGCCCAGATACGGAGCTATGACGTGCTGGAAATGTAGAGCGTCGCGATAATCATTGAAAAGCCTTGTCTGATAGAATATAAAAGCCGGAAGATAGCCGCCGTTGTCATCGGCATACATCATGTATCCATAGCCGATCTGTTTCAAATTGTTGATACAATTCGCTCTGCGTGCAAATTCTTTTGCACTGTTGAGGGCGGGAAGCAACAACGCCGCCAGTATTGCGATTATCGCAATCACGACAAGCAGTTCGATTAGAGTGAAGCCTCCGCGCCTTTGGCGGCTTGCCCTCACACG
>JAFGFR010000341.1 GCA_016930955.1 Victivallales bacterium
CCAAACAATGTCCTGCACAAAAGATGCCGACGGGACATCTGGCACCCCCTCTCATAAGGTCAAGCAAGCACCTCATGGCATTGCCTCTGCCCCACAACACTGTTCGCCCGGGACGGCAATCCAGACACGCAGCCTGTCACCTGCCAGCACCGCGCCGGCGGGAATGCCAAAATTCGTGGACGACAGCTCGGACGAGAAACCTGCTGCAATAAATGACGAGGTCAGGCACATCTGGATCGCACCGGAACTTAAGAACGCCCCCTTCATCATACGGGCGGCCATAGACAAGAAAAACATCATCAGACTTCAGGAAAACGACCTCGGCGACATCGAGGCGGAACTGCACATATCAAAGAAACAACTCGTGACACTGGTAAGGAAATGCCATTCCGCAGGCTTCTCCCTCCTCAGCCCGACACAGCCACAACCCGAGCAATCACTCTTCTCTGGCAACGGCGACGATAAGGTAAAGTACCTCGCCGTCTTTACAAAAAACTAGCCATAGAGCCAATTTCAAAACTACCCGCGGCTGCCCAAAGGGTTGGGGCGGCAAGCTCTTTTGGCTCGAATGCCACGGGTAGTTTTGAAATTGGCTCAGAAGAATGAAGGGATTTCAATCTGTCTGTGTCGGATAACGAGAGCGGCGACGAGAACGGATTACGAGTAAATTCGAATCGGCAACCGTGAACCGTGAACCGTGAGAACCGTGAACCGATCTTTATTTTCTGCGGGAACCCTTCTTCTGGGCATCCTTCTGGGCATCCTTCTGGAGACTGGCCTGGAAAATGAATCCATGCTTCAAGGGGAACTTTTCATCTGCCGTGATATCTTTTGTCCTAACTATCAAATACCATTTGTTCCTTGCTGACGGCCATTCAATCACATCAACACCTTTAAAGCCGGGGATTCTAGTAAGTCGGAACGAATAGTTTGCAGCAGGCTGCATGGGATTGATGGCCTTATAGAACAATTTCGAGTCAGCATCGGCGAAAGCGGAATATTGAGTATCGACCGAGTCCTCCGTTCGGTTAAGTACAGGGATATTCACCACATCCATACCCACCATCTCGGCAGTCCATTCAACAATATCAACCCATTTTTCACCAGTACCCTTTTCTGCGATGACCATGGATTCTGGTTCCTCGAAGGCTTCGGGCAAAGACCCGTCCGATTTCCCTGCCCCGGCAACATTTCCCCGCGCCTGTTGTGGCTTTTTGATTTCTGTTGTCAAAAAATCACGAAATTTTTCTTTGACGGCCTCCTCGCCGGGCATATCGCCGTCTTTGAAACATCCCTTGTAGGCATCGGAAAATCTCTGCCGGTATTTATTGTCCAGCTCGGCTATTTCAGCATTGAGGCCCTCCATGATGGCATTTTGTTCATTCCTGCATGCTGATACAACGTCTCGGAGCTCCTTCCTGGGATTGTCGGGCAACTTAAAGGATCCGGTATTCTTCAGATCCTCAGTCGCTTTGGCAAAGATGCCCTGGGCACCTTTTGCCTGGACCATTCCCTTCGTGTTGCCTTTCTTTCGGCTTTCCTTATGTGATTCATCTGCTTCATTTGAAAATTTCTGCAGCAGAGCGGCAAGCTTTTCACTATAAAGCCTCTGGATTTCACTCTTTTCCTGATTGTATTCCTGCTTGAGCGTGTAGAATTCGGGTGACTGAAGGGAGATCGCCTCGGGAGATGGTGTTTCGGAGAATCTCGCTTCACCAAAAACCTCGATCGAACAGGATAGAATCGTAAGTAAAAGCACTTTAGGGCCAATCTCGAAGCTCCGCGTGAACCACGCTGGGAGGAGCGCAGGCGCGACGTACCCTTTCGGCGCAAATGCCATGGGTAGCTTTGAAATTTGCTCTTTATTCATCTGATACCTGAATCTTTTTTTTCCCGAGGTTTTCAACAAGTGTCTTTGTCTCCTTATCCCTTATATACTCGACATTGATCTTGGCGACATGCTCCCATACGACATTTCCGCGATTGTAGGCCACAATTTTTATTTGGGGGATCAAGATGGGATAGTCCGGGTGGAAGGTCAAGTTGCCGTAGATGACTTTCAACCGGCCGAAACTTACCGGGACCCGGAAGTTGACATGGTCGTCGAGGTCTTCAACCAATTTAACCTTCTGCCTCGTGTATTTGAAAACCGCAGGCTCGTGGGTTTTAGTATAGCTGTTTCCCCTGGAGTCTTCAAAAGGAAAACTTTGGTGGTATGGAACCAGATATTCTATCTTGTCAAGCCTCATGGTCTCCCCGGGACGAATAAACACCGTGAAAATACTTTTCCCGTTATCCTCGTCCTCTCTGGTGACCTGCAGCTCCTCGATTTTTGAATCCTCGGCGCAAAGACCCAAAGACAAGAAGAACAACAGGAGAATTAGATTCTTTGCCGTGGAAGTTCGCTGTGTCTTTAAATTCATAACGTCATTTGGTTTTAAGGGTCCGAACCCTCCTGTATTTGCCTTTGTATTCTCTTGCGATGGCTCTCATAAAAGCATTGCCCTCCTTGTCTATCTTATACCCTATGCAATGTATGACAGGGGGAGCTTGCCCCTTTTCAACATAATGATGCTCATGCAGCATCTTCAGATGTTCCAGGAATTCCGCCAGGGTCCAATATGTTGGTTTGGGCGGGGGTTCCGGGAAGACGGGTCTCGAAGGGTGTATTGTCCGGGTAATCCAATGCCCCTCCACGGCCGGGCTGCCGTGATCAGGCCCCTCTCCTTCCTTCGGTGGGCCTTTACGGGGAGGTCTCGCCTTTCTTGGGGGCACCCATACTTTTTCAGTGCGTTCCTTCCCTGGGTTATCATCAAATTTTTCAATAGCCCTCCGGTTCTTCTCTTCCCACTCCTTCCTGCGTTGGTTATAGGCACGCATCTCCTCATCGGAAACACCTCTGAGCACCATCGGGGCCCCGTCGCTGATTATCAAGGCAGTGTCGGCTCCCTGTTGAAATGCCGCCGTCAGGGCAAGATCAAGCCTGGTCGTGCCGCCAATGGCGGACAGGCCCTTGCCGTCAGGGCTGATATTCCCGCTAGAAATCCCCCAATTCCCCTCGGTGTTGAAAGGTCTCAGGTATTCCTTTGCGCTTTTTTTATTCGCGGGGTTGGCGATTTCAAGTTTTGGGAAAAGCGCATTGGCGGCATCGCCAAAGACGATAAGGTTGAAAAGAGACCCCTCGCCAAGGGCATCAATCACGTCATTCACCCTTGACTTCACCTTCATGTAGCCTGCGACACCGCCCATATCTTCTTCAACCATGCTTGTCGAGACATCAACCAGCACAGCCACCCTGTCGCTCTTGCCTCGGATGCCGAAGAAGTCGAAGCGATTTACTCCAGAACCAAATCCGCCCACCCCGTAGCCTGTCCCAAGCCCCGCACCGACACCTTTGCCGGATATGGATTTGAATTTGGGCTGGAAACTGGTGGTTATGACCTTAGGGTCCATTTTTATATCCGGGAGGGTCATGTTCGATTTTTTCATGGACACCAGACGGGGAATCACCGCCGGCCGGCTGGAACTGCGCTGGCGTTTCTGCACCTTGACCTTATGCTCGAGTTTTCTCGGCTCGTAAGTCCTCTTGGGCGGAGGAGGCGCCACAAACACTGTTTTCTCCTCCATCTGCATCTGCATCACCACATATGAACCGAAGATGATAAGACAGAGAATCAGGCCGATTCCCCCCGTCATAAAACACAAGGATAATATCTTGCGCCTCTGCTGAGAAAGTTTCAGGGAGCCAAGTTCGGCCAGATTAAGACCACCATGCTTTAGGCCGGACTGTTGATTCGTCGACTGCTGCTGATTTTCTTTACCCATTATGAACCTCCGTTGTTGTCAAATCCTGCGTTGTAGTCAATCCCCTGAACCGGCTGCGCCGGCGAATGTTATATCCGATATCCCTGCGGCGGCACAGGCATTCATCACATCAATGACACGCTGATGTCGAGAGTTGTCTTCCGCATTGATTGTGATAAGAGCCTTGTTCTTTGAGGCATCGGAAGCCGCCTTGTACCTTTGAAGGGTAGCCACCAGCATCGGCAGGTCAACGCTGTCAAAGGAATCGAACTCCCTGTCGTTCAGGTACACACGACCGTTCTCCTTGATCTCAACAATCTGCTCATCCGGCATGTCAACGCTTTCAGCAGAAGCCAGCATCCCGGGGAGCTGGATACCCAAGTCACCCTCCGACTTCACAAGGCTGCACGTTACCATGAAAAAGACGAGCAACAAAAAAACAAGGTCAATGAGGGAGGTGACATCCAATTCAGGCTCATCCATCTGCGGCATGTTCAAGTTCATAGCCATCTCCTCAGAATTGACTCAACAGGATTCATTCGGAACTCTTTTTGACGAAAACCCCGAAGATGAAATCTCCGACCCCGGCCTTGGCCATCTCTGTCATCACTTCCTTGACCCTTTTGTGCTTGGTGTCGACATCCGCCCTCAAATAAACCTTTGTCTTGGGGTTTATCTGCTACATTCAAGAGCGAAGTGCAACTTCATGTAGTTGATTAACATTGTCAATTGGTATATCTTTATTAATTGACAAAAATTAATC
>JAFGFR010000342.1 GCA_016930955.1 Victivallales bacterium
AAGGAAGTACCATAGCGCCGCAGAAACAAGAGACAATAAAGAGCCGAAAAAGAGAATTTTCTGTTTTCTAGACATATTCAGCCCCAGAACTAGCGCTCCCTGGGCGAAAGCTCCAAGATGCCGCCTCGCCAAGGGCTTTCCTCTTCAGTTTTTGGGTCGTCGGACTCGCTGCCTGATGATTCCTCTATCTCCTTCAGGAGTTTACGTCGGTGCGGCGCGAGGTTAAGAGGGAATATCGTGGGCGACTTCTCGATTATCTCGGAAGCTTTCTGCATGTCGTCGGAAATCTTCTCCAGATCCCGGGAGACCAAGCCTTCCGGCTGGCCGGGGGTGATAACATGCATCTTGAGGAAGAATATCAACTGCTTCTGCACGTTCGACTCGTCCAGCGCGGTGAAAAGCTCGCCTATAAGCGGCAGGTCGCTAAGGTAGGGAGTACGCCTTTTCGTCACAAGCCTCTCGGTCGAGTAGAGCCCCCCGAGCATTATTATCTCCCCGTCAAGCATCGAAAGCTCCGTGTTGATGTTCCTGATGGCTATCACGGGCGTGCTGACAGTTATCTCGTTCTGTGTGAACTGCTCGAAACGCACGACGGAAGTCACCTCTGGATTGACCTTGAGCTGCACCATGTCACGGTTTATGAGCATGGGTGTTACATTAAGCTTTACCCCGATACGCTTGTAGAAGGTCGATGTGGTCACGGAATTCCCGGTGACCTGGGTCTCCTGGATAGGCAAATCCTCCCCGGTGATTATGCTCGCGGTCGAGCCGAGATCGACAATGATGTTCGGCGCAGAAAGTATCTTCGCGTCACGGGTGTTCTGCAGCCATCGGATGTAAAGGTTCAGATTCTTCATTATCCTGTCGGCGGTGGTCCCGGAGGAGTAGGGATAGAAGTTGAACCCGCTGCCTTGGCCAGGCTGCAGGTTCTGCGCAGGCGCAGTCAGATTGAAGCCGAAGGTGCTGGTCGTGCCGTCGTCACTGTCAACTTTCCTGTACTCGACACGCACATCCCTCTCCGTCTTGGCCTCCAGGTACACCTCGATGATCTGCGCCTCGACCAGAAGCTGAGGGACGGGTATGTCCATCTTCTCCAACGCGGACCTCAGCTCATCGACCTTCGAGTCGAGATCATATATCACCACGAGATTCTTCTCGGTGACGGCCTCCACCGTGGCACCGCTGGAAACCACACTCTCCATCGCGCTGACAAGGCTCTTGGCCTGTGCATAGCGGCAACGGTAGATGACTGTGGATTTGCCATCCTCCCCCTTGACTACCTCCACGTAGGGCGGCAGCGGCTCGCGGACAAGGCTCTCTATCCGCTCGGGGTCGCGGGGCGCGAAAAGCTCCTCAAGTTTGCTTATGACTGCCTGTTTGTTCTGTTCGCGCTCCTCCTCGGTAAGTACCTCGACCGGCTGCGACAACAGACGCATAGCGCCGAATGAAAAAGCCAAAATCAGTATAAGACGCATCATTTATCATCATCCGATCCGGGGGTTATCATATCTGCCATCCGGAAGAAAGAAGGATAACACCGCATCGGTCAGATGTCAAATCTTAAAGCCAATTTCAAGACTCCCCGTGGCCGCGCGGCCTGCCATTTTGGATGCGAGGCCACGCCGATGCGGGAACGGGCATACCTGCCTGCTCTGTCCCGGCCGCCCCAGCATGGCATTCGCGCCAAAAGAGCTTGTCCGCAATATGATTTTGGGGTTTTACTTCTTGAATTAAATCTTCTATGGTGTATCTTTGCTCTTATTGTCAATAGCGTACATTTTCTACACATAGCAATCCCGGTCGTCAGTGATTGATTCGGATCAATATAATATGGGGGCCAATTTCAAAACCGGAAATGCAAATGGCGGCAGAGGATAGGATTCGAATTCACGGACAGCCGGAGTTCATCCCGACAAGCAGGGACGAGACCCGTCAGGCCGGCCGGGCACAATTTGAAAGGCTAAGGCTCCCCACATGAAACTGCTGGTCTACAACATCGCATACGGCACCGGATGCCCTAAAACCGTGTACAGCCATATACTCACCAGCCACAGATACATAAAGACATCCTCGGCCCACCTCGACAGGATCATCAACTTCATCGAGGAGGAAAACCCGGACATACTCGGGCTCGTCGAGGTTGACATGGGATCATACAGGACAGGTTTCCTCAACCAGGTCGAGACCATCGCAAACCACCTCGATCATTTCCACTACTCCTCCGTCAAGTACCACGCGAAATCCATGGGACGCAGCATCCCAATAATCAGGATGCAAGGCAACGCCATCCTTACACGGCAAAGAGTCCCGAAAACAAACTTCCACTACTTCCCCGTGGGATTCAAGAGACTCATCATCGAACTCGACTTCAAGGGCATCAGCTTCTTCCTCGTTCACCTCGCCCTCCAGAAAAACATCCGACGCATCCAGCTCGAATTCCTCGCCGAACTCGCCTCTATGAGAGATAAAATCATCATTGCAGGCGACTTCAACGCCTTCAGGGGCAAGCAGGAGATCGAGTATCTGCAGAGGACACTGGGTTTGTCGAACCCAAACGTGGACTCCCGGCCGACCTTCCCCTCATGGAATCCCCGACGCGAGCTGGACTTCATTCTCGTCTCGAAAAATATTCGTGTATCGGATTTCCGCATACCCGAAGTAAGGTTCTCAGACCACCTGCCGATCATCTTGGAGTTCCAGGCAAAATGAACAAGAGCGAGCTTTTGCGGATACTTGAAACCCTCTCCGTCAGGCCCGGGAAAAGGTTCGGGCAGAACTTCATGATCGATGCCAACCTCATCGATTTCATCGTCAGGGCTGCCGATATTTGCCCAGGCGAGACCGTCGCCGAGATCGGCCCGGGCTGCGGCGCACTCACCCGAGGACTGCTCGATGCCGGCGCATCACTGGTCGCCATCGAGATAGACAAACGAATCGCCCAGTTCCTGGAGGAAAGCATCAAGCATCCCGACTTCCGCCTTGTCCGCGCAGACGCATGCAAAGTGGACCTCGATAAAATCTTGAACAATATCCACCAGGACAAGCCGGAACACTGTCAGGAGTGGAAATGCGTCGCAAACCTCCCGTACTCCATCAGCACCCCATTCATCGCTAAGGTCCTCGACTCGCCCACACCACCTAAATTCATGCTGCTCCTCCTCCAGAAGGAGACGGCGCTCAGAATCACCGCCCGGGCGGGAAGCCGCGAATACGGCGCGATCTCTGTCCGCTCGCAAGTCCTGTATCACACCAAAATACTGCGCAACGTCCCCCCGGAGGTATTCTACCCCAAACCCGACGTGGAATCCGCGCTGGTGTCTTTCGACATAGTCCCCCACCCCCCCGGACGGCAGTTGATCGATACACTGACATCAATCGTCAGATCAGCATTCGCGCAGCGAAGAAAAATCATGATCAAAGCCGTATCAACAGCATTCGGGAAAGAAAAGACGGAGGAGGCATTCCATTCGCTCAAAATAAATAAACTCGCCAGGGCACAGGACCTGACCCCGGACACATACCTCAAACTCGCAATAAAACTTTGCCCCGGAAGTTTTATACGTGGAGGGCAACGTAAAACTATAACGTGCCGGCGACAGCCAACGGCCTGTTGAAACCAAATCCATTTTTACACGGAGATAACGGAGGCGAGATCGGATTGCGAGTTGAACCAGCGCAAATCGTTAACCATTCACGTCGCCGCTATTGTCCACCGAAAGGATAATGAAAATATGGAGAGCCGCGCGGCCACGCAAAGTTTTGGAATTGCCTCCCTCATATGCTCTTTCGTCAACCCGTCGACCATGAACAGTGAACGGGCACTGGAATGTTATCGCGAAGATGTTTGCAATCCATGCCGATGCGTCCTATATTGTCGCTTTATGCGGGACGATATGGAACATTGGTCTGGAATTTCCAAGAAGGGCATGTGTTTATGGATTTACGGCCTTTGGCGCTGGACGGGGATTATCGGATTATTGCCGGTGTGTTGCTCGGGATCGCCTTCGGTTTCCTGATGGTGAAGTCGGGGATAGCATGGCGCAAGACGATGATGGACCAGCTTTTTCTCAAGAACATCTCCTTCATGAAGACCTTTCTTGTCTCTGTGGCGGTAGGGTCTCTGCTTTTTCATTTTGCCGCCCGTGCCGGGCTGGTGAGCTTCCAGTTCAGGCCGATATTTTTCTGGGGAGCATTTATCGGGGGGCTGGTGACTGCGCTGGGACTGGCGCTTTGCGGCCAGATACCGGCCTCGACCGTGGCGGCCATGGGGTCGGGGAGGCTGTACGCCGTATGGGCGCTTCTGGGAATGCTTCTTGCGGTGCCGGTGGTCCATGTGGTCTCCGGGTTCTTGTCGCGCACGGTGTATCGTTGGCCGTCACCGTTCGAGTGCCCCGAGACACTGCAGGGGTTTTTCAATGAGAGCATAGTGTACTGGGTCCCGGGGATTGCGTGTTTTATAGTTCTTTTTCTTGAGTTTGCACGCAGCGACTCCGAGGACAATGCGCCCTGATGATCTGGCGGGAGTCAATGGCAGCAGACGAGGGTATGGGCGATGCGTGACATCAAGAGGGCGAGGGGTGGTCATCTGAGGCTCGGCAGGCGGGGAGAGCGGATAGCCCGCGACTATCTTACGGAGAAGGGCTTCGAGATGCTTCTGAGGAACTACCGCGACAAGAGGGGTGAGATAGACATTATATGCAGGGAGGGGGATGTGTTGTGTTTTGTCGAGGTCAAGACCAGACGGTACGGCAGTGCGGGGCAACCGGCGGAAGGACTGTCACCCAGGCAGATGAGGCGGATCTGCAACGCAGCGGAGAAGTATATTGCCGATGTCGGGCACCCGAGGGTGGTTTACCGGTTCGACCTGATAGAGGTGGTCGTGGACAACTGGGATGTGCGCGATCTGCGGCACTGGCGGGATCACTTCAGCCCTCGGGATCACTTCAGCCCGAGCGCGTCCTGCATATCGTAGAGCCCCGGGGGCATTCCGGCCAGGAACCTGACCGCCTTCAACGAGCCGATGGCAAAAGTGTCCCGACTGGAGGCCTTGTGGGCGATCTCGATCCTTTCCCCGTCCGCGGCAAATATGACGACATGCTCGCCTACCACATCTCCGCCTCTTACGGCGTGTATGCCGATTTCCGAGGGTTTTCTTTCTCCGACCATTCCAGAGCGTCCGTTGACTGCTGCCTGCTGGTAGTTCGAGCCTCTGGCCTCCGCCGCCAGCTCGGCAAGCCTTACAGCGGTGCCGCTGGGGGAGTCCTTCTTCTTGTTGTGGTGCATCTCGACGATCTCGATGTTGTATTCCTCCCCGAGTGTCGCGGCGACCTTGCCGGCAAGATGGAAAAGCAGGTTGACACCTACGCTCATGTTGGGCGCGAAGAGGATTCTGGCGCCATTTTTCGCCAAGAGTGCAAGGCTCTGTCTTTTGTGTTCGTCCAGCCCGGTGGTGCCGATGACATAAGATACGCCGGCATCCGCTGCCGCCGCCGCATTGCCCACGACATCCCCGGTGCTGAAGTCAATGACGGAGTCGGAACCAGGAAGCAAAGGAGACAGATCCGACCCGATTATCACGCCCGATGCCTCGAGCCCCGCTACTGCCGAAGCATCCTTGCCGACGAAAGGGCTGTCCTTATGTTCCGTCGCCCCCGCCAGCATCATATCCGCGGCACTGTCAATGCAGTTGATGATTCTCCTGCCCATCCTCCCAGCGGCCCCCACAACAATTATCCTGAACATACGTTTCCTCCCGGCAAAGTGTTTACGGCCTGCGCAAGACAGGCTTAAAATACTGCGTGTGTCGCGCAGTCATGATAATTTGTCTGTTTTAAACGAAAAAACAATTTGTAAAAGGAGAAAGATTTTTTAAATTCTGATTTTGGGCACGGATGCTGTGCTCCTCGACAAAAGTTTATAGACAGATGGCTCGGAAGGAATGCAGATTGAAACCGCATCGCATTACAATGATCGTGCTGAAAAAAACTGCTTACAGCGAGAGCAGCCTGATAGTCTCCGGGATAACTGCTGAATCCGGGCGCGTGGATCTCCTTTTCAAGGGAGGGAGAAAAATATCTGCCGGGAAAACGCCTATGGTGGACCTTTTCCGTGAGCTGAACGTTGATGCCGCCGATGTCGACAAAGGCCTTCGCCCGGCCTATTCGGCTGAGCTTTCAACCAGCTTTGACGGCATAAGCGACATCTATGCCAACTACCTGGCGGCCTGCGAGATATCGGAGTTTGTCCTGCGGAATTCGCAGCCTGGTGTCCCGTGCCCTGGGGTGTACGATGTGTTGAGAGAAGTATTTGCCAGGCTCGCAAATGGACCTCTGGATGCCCCTGCGGCAACCATGGTTAAGCTCGTCTATCTTGAGGAACATGGCCTGTTGCATACGCCTGAGGATCCCGGGAAAAGCCGTATCCTGCAATGGGTGCTCGATTCCGCCCGCAAGGGAGGTTATGGATTCCCGAGAATGAGCGAGAGCTATCTCAAGCGCTTCTGCGAGTGGATAGACGCGACCTGTGTTTCTAGCGGCCTTGCTTGAAATCGGCTGGCATCAATCGCCGGATGATCAGTCGGATAAATAGGGCTTTTGGAAAACAATCTTTTGCATCTTTTCTGAGTGGGATGTACAGTATCGATTCTGAAATGTGCAGAGGAGGCAATAAGAGGAAAGGGGTTTTTCATGAGACTGACGGTTTTTGTTGTGCTGTTTTGGCTGTTGTTTGCTGCGGGCTGCGGCTCGATCAATCCGCAGGCGGGGCTGATTCTTGCGGACAGGGGCTCGGAGACCGCCAGTCAGATCGCGGAGGCCTACAACCTCAGGGCGACCGAGCTCGAGCAGTATATCGAGGGCGAGTTTCTGCTTGCCGGGTTGGAGGAGGGGAATATTTTACCCGACGCCACCCTGGTCGAGACGGTTGATCAAGTCAAGAATGAGATGCTGCTCCGCAAGGAGATATTTGTTGCCCTGGGCGAGGCCTACCGTGGTTTTGGAGCGCTGGCGGCGTACGGGTCGGATATATCGCAGAGCATGCGTGGGCTCACCTCCGCTGTCAACGAGTACTCGATAGCCACACGGGGCACCCCTTTCCTGAGCGCCGGGCAGGAGGATCTCGCCGCCATCGCCGCATCGCAGGCATTAGAGAAATACCACCATGTGAAGCTGAAAAAGGCCAGTGCCTTGCTGAGGGGGCGTGTCGATGCGGTGTTGGATCTGCTCTCGGAGCAGTCCGAGAGGGCTGCAGTGGCTGCGATGGAAAGGGAGATAGACCGCAAGCAGCTCAAGGTTGCGACGGCATTCTGGCGTCTCAAGCTCGGCCTGCCGACAGAGATCATCGCGTCGCACATCGAGATTTACGGGCTGGCGGCCAACCGGAAGGAGACCATATCGCTGCTCGAACGCTCGACTGCCGGGAGTATGTCAGAGGCAGTCGAGAATGTCCTGAAGTTCCGCAATGCACGCCGCGCAAGGCAAAGACGCGACGCATACGATGCTGCGACGGCATCCCTCCGATTCCTCGCCGACGCGCACAGGAACTTCGAGAAAGGCGACGATTTCTCGCTGCAGTCACTGCCG
>JAFGFR010000034.1 GCA_016930955.1 Victivallales bacterium
GGATGTGGTCATCGCCACCACCATGTCCGAACGCTTGAGAAGCTCGACCGTCAAACCCGTGCTCCTGTGCCCAGAGATGTCAATCCCGTGCTCCTTCAATGCCTCCACCGAGTGTCTGGATGGCGGCATGCCGTCTGCGGTGGATGTCCCGGCGGATGACACCGTGATGTCGCCACGGCCTCCCTTTTCCAGAAGATGCCGCAGGTAGCCTTCCGCCATCGGGCTTCGACATGTATTGCCGCTGCATACAAAAAGCACATGCATCTTCACCTCCAGCGCCATCCGAAAAACCTCCGCCCGTACAAGCCCGACAGAGAATATAGCTCATCTGACGATTTTTTTTAACTGTTTACAGAAAAAAAAGCATATTTTGTGATTGATGACCCGCCTATGCATCGGCGTAGCCTCGCATCCCAAATGGCATGCTGCGCGGCCATGGGGAGCTTTGAAGTTGTCTCTCGTTGACATTTTTCTCGTCTTGCATTGAATCGGAAGCTGGGCGGGTGTATATTCCCCTTTTGCGTTGTTTTACGGCTTAAGCTCTGATTCGTGCGTGGTGCGTGATATGTTGCCGGAGCTGGCATTGTTTTTTGGATTTTTAAACGTCTAGGTTACTGTAATGATAAGAAAAGTGTTGATAACAGGGATAACAGGTCTGGTTGGGAGTGCCTTTGCGTGCGAGGCGCTCCGGCGTGACAAGAAACTGCATTTCGTTGCGATCGTCCGGGGGAAGGACAACATCTCTGCCAGAAACAGGGTGGCCGATGGCCTGGAGAGCCAGTGCACTTTCGACTGCACCCCTGAACTTGCCAAGCCATTCATGGACAGGATAGATGTGATCGAGGGCGACATCGCAGACCCCGTGCATCTTGCCATGTCGCCGCAATTGCAGGGCATCGAGTCTATATTCCACTGTGCTGCGGATGTGAATCTTGGAATGGATGGCAACGGGCATACGTTCAATGTGAACTATAACGGGACAAAAGCTTTGTTGAAGATAGCCTCCGAGTTGAAGCTGGAGAGTTTCCATTATGTCAGCACTGCGTATGTTGCCGGCAGGTCGGCTGGAAGGATCAAGGAGGAGGAGTCGGCGGCCACCGAATGGAACAACCCTTACGAGAGGAGCAAGTTCGAGTCGGAGAGGATGGTACGGAACTCGGGGGTGCCGTTCTCCATTTACCGCCCTTCAATCATTGTCGGCAGAAGAAGCGATGGGAAAATACGCAAACCGCTCGCCTTCTATTTCATCCTTGAGTTCCTCGGGGTCATAAAGGAGCGTCAGTGCGCAAAAAGGCACCTCGACCCGAAGGAAGTCATAGACATACCCCTTAGGATGCAGGCTTACCCGTCGGAGACGGTCTTCTTCGTCCCGGTTGACTATATAACAGAGACTGTGACATCCTTATTCTTCAGGCCCTGCGAGAACAAGACCTATCATCTAACCGGGAAACACCCGGTGTCCACCAAGGCTATAGAGAAGGCTGTAGCCAAGGCATTGAAAGTGAAGAACGTGAGGATAGTCGAGAACTGTGAGGACCCCACGATGGACGAGAAGCTTCTCCAGCGCTTTCTTGGTGAGTTCATTCCTTATTTCGGTTCCAGGGCGTTTTTCGATGTGTCGAATGTCGAGAAGGTTTTCGGCAAGGAGTCTCTGGAGTGGAATTTCAATGGCGACAAGCTTACCGCGCTGATAGCCAGCTACTACAAGGATCATTTCCCCGAGCTGATGGATACCAGGTTTTCCTGAGATGACTGCATCCTGTTCGGGTTGTCTTGGGCTCATCAAGAGGATAAGCAGAAATGCGAACTAGCCCTTATTGGTTGCGCTTTGTCTTTCCTGACGACTCCGGCGGAGAGATGGATTCCGGCGACGTTGAGGTTCCTGCGGACAGCGGTGCAGGAGTGGATATCACTCGTGACGAAAGGTTTGACAATCCGGACTCCGACGCACTGAGCATCTACATGCGTCAAATGGCATCTAGCCCGACCCTTACCCTCGAGGAGGAACGCTCGTATGCCATGAGCTATGACAAGATCATGATGCGATTCCGGGAAAAGCTCTACATGGTAGGTTATGTGGCCGCGGAGCACCTGAAGATTATTGCCGACATGGAGATAGACAACATAGGCAACAATTTTATAGTGAGGAACGATGTTTCCTCATCCGGTGTGGGCGGCAATCCCGAGGGCATACTGATGGATCTCAGGAAATGGGGTTTGGCGACGAAGCGTCTTTACTGCAAGCTACGCTCAGGGTTCAAAGGCAAGGCCGGCTCGGGGGAACTCCAGAAAATCCGCACGAAAATCGCCAAGACTTTGTTGAGGCATCTTCTCAAGCACGAATATCTTGCCGAGTGGTATGATGTTGGCTTGTCCTATCTCAGGGAGGCGGGGATAAAATGTCTTGATGAAGGGTCGTTGGATATGAATTCCACGATTTCGAAGGAGCGCAGGGATTTTATCTGCGACAAGCTTCTGATGGATATCGGCGAGTTCATCGAGCTGATGCGTGAACTTCAGGCCATACGCCGTGATGCCGACGATGTCAGGGCCAAGATTCTGCAAGGCAATTTGCGTTTGGTTATCAGTGTGGCCAAGAGATTCCAGTTCAGGGGTCTTCCTCTCAGTGACCTTATCCAAGAAGGCAACCTGGGGCTGATGAAGGCAGTGGATCGTTTTGACTACAGACGCAATCACAAGTTCAGCACCTACGCCACATGGTGGATAAAGCAGACTATTTCAAGAGCGATAGCCGACCAGGCCAGGGTTATCCGGATACCGGTGCACATGATAGCAAGCTTGAACCAGATATTCCAGGCTGAGCAGCGACTGTTGCAGATGTATGGGAAGGAGCCTGGATGCGACGATCTGGCGGCAGAGCTGGAAATGCCTGTCGAGCGCGTCAGGGCCATGAAGAAAATGGCTCAGCAGCCTGTTTCCCTGCAAGCTCCGGTTGTTCCAGGCAGCAGCTCTTTCATAGAGGACATGTTGCTCTCACCTGACGGGAGCGATCCTGTTAAGAGTGCCGCATACTCGTTGCTGAAAGAGAAGATAAATGAGGTTTTCACGACTCTTACCGAAAGGGAGCAGCAGGTCCTGAGGCTTCGCTATGGGCTTGGCGGTGAAAAACCCAGGATGCTGGAGGAAATGGGGGATCACTTCCAGCTAACCAGGGAAAGGGTAAGGCAAATAGAGATCAGAGCCCTGGAGAAGCTCAGGCACCCCAGCCGCAGAAAGTACCTCGACGGCTATTTCAACTGATGAGCCATTTTGCCGCACCGTCTGCCGCGCCTGTGTTCCCGACGCGGTTCAAGCGGAGTTTTGAAACTGGCTCTGATGTCTGTCTTCATCCCCATATGGTTGTCTAGTTCCTGGAGCCTCAGTCATGCTGGAGCCTCTTCCACCAGTTCTCCCCGATCGCCGCCCTGCGGTCCAAATGCATGACTTTTTCAGTCTTCTCGTAGATTTTGTCCTTGTTGCCCCATACCTCGATATGCCAAGCCAGTATGTCCCTTTTGCCTATTCCCTTCAGGCTGAATGATATCTTGCGGCCGCTTATTTTCCCCTTCAGGTTATGTTCGGCAGCATGCCAGACAGGCCTTCCGAAATCAGCCAGATCCTTCATGATCGCCACCTCGTCGTAGCCTTTTTTCCCCCCTTTTGCCTGTTTCGGATAAGTGTAGGTGTGTACCTGCCTGCCGCTGACCTCGTCCTTTCCAGGTGTCAGCACGTAGAGATAGAAATAAGGCACCTTGATCTTGGGATTCGAGTCCTTGCGTGATATGGAGTACTCGACCTCGATCTCGGCGGTTTTGTTCTTCGAGTCCACCCCCTTGTCGGGAGCCTTGATGTCCAGAACACTGATGCCGTATTCAGCATACTCCCCCATGACATCTCCGACGGATTCCGGCAGGTCTGTGCCATAATACGACTTGATTTTGCCCAGTGGGTAGGAGCGCCGTGCCTTATCCTTCTCGATTACAACCTGTCCGTCGCTTATGCTGACGATATCCACATCGGAAATCGTTGTCCCGTCATGGAATATAATTGTCCCCGGATATGCGCATATAAACTGCAGCGCGAACACACAAATTGCAACTGTCCTTTTCACAATTATCTCCCTCGATCACGACAAACGCATCGGCATGCTCCGATATTGCCCTGTATCCTTGGGAATCCGGCTCTGAGGATTCCATCATGTAGCGGGAGGGTCAGGGTTTACTCTTCGTTCTTGGTCTTGGGTAGCCCGAGAACCTTGTCGCCTTCTTTCCATCTGCCGTTTTTCGAAAGCACATCTATACGCTCGAAACGCTTGAGCACATTTCTCTTTTTACGGACATTTCCGCTGACCTTAAGACTCGGATGACGAGACATGGCTAACTCCATACAATTTTTTTTTACATTCTGAGCCGGCTGGCTCCTCTGATATAACATAAGCAAATACCCACCCTATGGGCGAACGGGTAATATTGTCCGAAAAACCGCCTTGTCAAACAAGATTGAGAAAAAACTTTCAGCTCTTTGGACGTGCGCGTTCACAGCGAAGCGGTTCACGTACTCGTACACGAGAGAACGATTGAACTCGACGACGAATGACTCGATGCCTGGCGCACGGCATAAGGCTTCGCAGGGGCAAGCAGGTGTCAGGGAATGCAGTACGCGGGATTTCTAGAGTAACGGGAGCATCCTGCTCATGTTCCTGGATTTAACTCGTCATCCGCCATCGTCGCCGCTCTCGTCCACCGATTATTTCGCAACCGTGAACCGTGCCTGCCAAGGCAGGCAGGTTTCAGGTTTCAGGTTTCAGGAAAACCAGCAACCGTGAACCGTGAACCGTGAACCGTGAACCGTGAACCGTGAACCGTGAACCGTGAACC
>JAFGFR010000035.1 GCA_016930955.1 Victivallales bacterium
GGATACGCAAGGCGGCGGACGATCTGTAGTGACAAAAAATTCCCCTCCCAGCCTCAATTCATTGCCCAAATTGAGGAAGTCGGGCTAGGCGACCACCTCCTTCCCAGAGTCATTGTGTCGTGCTGGGCTATGACATATATCTCCGATTGAAACAACAAATACTTCCACCAGTGGAGGAGGAACTTAACACAACTTTGGCTGTTGTCAAATCATAATCCTTTCGAGCCCATATCCTCGCGCTCCCCCAACGCGGTTCACGCGGAGTCTCGAAACTGGCTCCACATGTCATCCCGGAATCCCGGGATGACATGGAGCCACCAACATTACACCCCGATCTGGCGGATTCAACATGTCTTGAGCCAAACCCCTTGGTCATGTGTGCGAAATAAGGTTTATTCGTCGTGTGCTGGGTTGATATGGTTGATTTGGGGTTGTATCTTTCGGCATGAAGAAGAGAGCGATATTTTTAGTTAAATCCGAGAAGACGCCCAGTTCGAGGATTCGGGTATGTAATCTTTTGCCTCATCTTGAGCGCAGGGGTGTCGAGGCGCATGTTGAATACATCCCGAACTCGCTTACCCGCAGGTTTGTCTTGTTCAAGAAATGTGCCGACTTTGATTTGGTTTTTCTTCAGAAGAGGCTGTTTTCCTTTTTTGAGTTCCGCGAGCTTCGCAGGCGCTCGATGCTGCTGGCCTTCGACTTTGACGATGCGATATACTTGAAGAACAAGTCGCCATCGGAGGATTTTGCCGAGTATCAGAGCGCAACCCGCAAGCGCAGATTCAAGCGTACTGTGAAAGCCGCTGATCTGGTGCTGCTGGCCAACAAAGTACTTTGCGACGAGACTCTTGAGTATATCCCTGTTAGGAAGATAAGAATAGTTCCTTCGGCGGTGGATCTTTCGGGTCTGGAGGTGAAGAGGGACTACGGCCTGAGCTCCCCTCCGGTGGTCGGCTGGGTAGGAACCAGAGGGACTCAGCGTTATCTGGATTATATTTCCGGCGCGTTGCGCGAACTGCGCGGCAGGCATGATTTTGTCCTGAGGGTGATATCAGATCAGGATTACATGAGCGACGGGCTGCAAGTCGAGAATGTCAGATGGAGCCGGGAGTCCGAGAGTCTCGAGATAAGCAAATTCGACATCGGGATAATGCCGCTGTCCAAGGACCCGTTCTCCGAGGGGAAGGCTGCATACAAGCTGTTGCAGTACATGGCATGCGCGGTGCCCTCGGTTGTCTCTGGTGTGGGGATGAACGTTGAAGTTGCCGCCGGGGGGGAGTATGCGCTATGCGCATATGGCTCCGGGCAGTTCGGTCGAATGCTGGGCGAGCTCGTGGAGAATTGCGAAATCCGCAAGCGACTTGGCCGCGATGGCAGGGATCTGGTCGAGAGGGAGTACAGCACAGATGTGGTCGGGGAGAAGTTCGCCGACGCCCTGATGTCCATTCTTTGAAATCGGGTATGGCAGAAGCGAAAATAAGATTCAAGTGGCTTATCTGTCCGTTTTTCGCGGCAATGGCTCTGGTGGCGTTGTTTCCGATGTTCTCGGTGGTCTGGCCTTTGACTCATGACCGGTTCCGCTATCTTTCCCTTTCACATGCCTTCAACGAGGCGCTGTTTTCAGGAATCCTTTATCCTCGTTGGCTTCCCGACCTATGCTGCGGGTATGGGTATCCGACCTTTGTGTTTTATCAGCCGGGGATTTATTATTTAGCAGGAGCGTGCAGCTTGGTCTCAGGAGACCTTATCACCGCCTACCAACTGGCCTTGTTCCTTCTTTTTTTCCAGTCGTTTATCGGGGTTTATCTTTTGGCCGGGGAATTTACTGAAGACTTCGCGGCCAGAGTCTTCGCAGTCATACTTTTTTGTCTTACCCCGTATCTTTATGTGAACCTTTATGTGCGTGGGGCTCTTTCCGAACTCGCGGTGATGCTCCTGACCCCATGGCCCTTGGTGCTGCTGTTTCAGATTCAGAAAAACAAAAGGTCTTTCAAGTCGGCGGCATATGCATTTCTTGCCGCCCTTGCCCTGGCTGTCATGGTATATACCCATCCCTTCCCCTGCGTGATCTTTTTCCCCTTCTTTCTTGTCTTTGCCGCATCGATGATATGGCATGAAGAAGGCGGCAGGGATTTTTTCGTGTTGAAAATGGCTGTGCTTGCCGTCGTCGGTGCCGTGGCGATGTCGTCGCCTTTCTGGTTGAATGCGCTTCTTATGAAGAGGTTCATCCATGCAGAGAGGGCGCTGTCGGGATATTACCGGCCTGAACTGCACTGTGTTTACCCCTCACAGCTTTTTTCCTGCTTTTGGGGCTTCGGGGACTCGGTAGTAGGGAAAGAGGATGGTATGGCGTTCCAACTGGGCCTGGTACATTTTTTGATTTCTGTCGCCGGCGCCATAATTGGCTATAGAAATAGAAAAGTATTGGTTTCTTTTGCCTGTTATCTGGTTTTGATACTTTTGATGCTGCCTTTCGCCGCTTCGTTTTGGATACATTCTCCTGTGCTTCCATTGCTTCAATTCCCGTGGCGGTTGTTGTCTGTGGCGGCAATCCTACAAGTCATATGCAGTCTCGGGCTTTGGGAAATGAAAATCACGAGGAGAGCCCGTTGCCTGGCCTATGGCGCATTAACATTGCTATGCCTGATTTGGTATCGGCATATATTCTCTGTGCAGCCGACTCCTGAATCGGAACTAAAGCAAATTCCTGAATACACGGAATATTCCCGCAGGCATTTCATCACGGGCACGTCTGACAATGAATTCATGCCGGTCACAGCCAAGAAAACCTTGCCGAGGGGGGAAATGCCCCTCATTCAATCATCACATGAGCATTGCCGTCTGTACCCCGCACCTGGCAGCGACAAGTTTCATCTCCGTTACATCGCGGATGTGGAGAAGCCGGCGATAATCAGAATCAACCAGTATTATTTCCCTGGTTGGCGGGTCGAGGTCAACGGGGTCAGGATCGAGGATCATGTGCTAGAAGGGAATATTTCCGACAATGGCTTGATGCTGCTGATGCTGGATTCCGGCCCGGGCCAGTCACTGGAAGCTTGTTATGAAGGTCCAATGGCCTGGAGATGGATCAATTTCATCGCTTTTACGCCAGTGCTGGCTTTTCTGCTTGGTCTGTCCCTAGCGCTCCGGCGCGGCATTTGCGCCAAAAGAGCTTGCCGCCCAAAGGATTGAGTCGGAAGGGAATTTTATCCCTTGACTCCTCCGGCCAGGTTGATTCCCCTTACAAGCCTCTTTTGGAGGAAGATGAAGAGGATTATCAGGGGGATTATGCATATCAAGGTTGCCGCCATGAGCAGCTCGATCTGCCTGCTGTAGGCTCCCTGGAAGGAAAGCAAACCGATGGGGTATGTATGCAGGTAGTCGTCCTTGATCATGATAAGCGGCCATAGCAGGTTGTTGTATGAACCCATGAATGTGAAGATTGCGAGGGTTATGATACCTGGCTTTGCGAGTGGGAGGATCACGTCGAGGAATATCTGCAGATGGCTTGCGCCGTCAATCTCGGCCGCCTCATTGTAGCTCAACGGGATGCCAAGCATGAACTGCCTGAGCATGAAAGTGCCGAAGGCGGAGAAGGCGGCTGGGATAATCAGCCCCTGATAGGTGTTGACCAGATCGAGGCTGACCATGATCTGGAACTGTGGTATCGTCAGGATCATTCCCGGGATCATCATGGTCGCCAGATAAAGCACGAAGATCTTGTCGCGCCATTTCCAATCTATCCTGCTGAATGCGTAGGCAGCCATCGAGCTGGTGAATACCTGTAGCGACACCACCCAGCTGGCGATGAAAATACTGTTGAAGACCCACTTGAAGACATGTAGTTTGAGGTAGAGCTTAGTGAAGGGGTCTGGGATGATTCTGAGGACGATGAGAAAGTTCTCCGGATGGGCGAGCTTCGGCCAGAAATGAACGCCCTCGACCTCGCTGGCGGACTTGAATGCGGTGCATACCAGCCACAAGAAAGGGATGAACATGGCTGTGGCAAGGAATGTGACGAAGACGAACTTGAGGAAAACGAGGAAGAGTCTCCATTCGGCGCTTTGTTTCCAGGTGGTCATTGTTCATGCTCTCCCATCACATTTCCATTTTCCTGTTGCCGTACTTCCAGTTTATGATTGTCAGCACGAAGATTATCGAGAACATGACCCATGCCACGGCCGAGGCGTAGCCGAACTGCAGCTTCTCGAAGCCGGCCACGTAGATATAGTAGGCCAGTGTCGTTGTGGTCCCTGCGGGGCCGCCTCCGGTCATGATCCTTGCGAAATCGAATCCCCCCTGCACTCCTCCTATGATCGACATCACGAGTATGAAGAACGTGGTAGGGGCGACCGAGGGGATGGTGATATGCAGGAATTTCCCGACTGCGCCGGCGCCGTCGATCTCGGCGGCCTCATAAAGCGCCTCTGGAATGTTGGATATGGAGGCTATGTAAAGGATCATGTTGTTGCCCCCGATGCCCATCCAGAATCCCATGATCATTATCGCCTCCCTTGCGCCCAGGCCGAAGCCGCCGTTGTTGAATGACTCGGGGAGCGGCAGGAAGCCGAGCAGATTACGTGTGCTTGACAACCACATGGGCAGATGGGCTTCGCTTATCCCGATCAGATTGTACACCTGTGAGATTAAGCCGTTGAAAATCCCACGGTAGGGATTGAATATCTGAGTCCAGAGTATGATTGTGGCCACGCCTGCCGCGAAGCTCGGGACGTAAAGCATTGTCCTGTAGGTCATGGATCCCCAGAAGATGCCCGAGGCGGCCGCGACATACAACAGCGTGAGCATGAGTGCGATGTCCTTTGCACCTGACATGAACAAGAACCCGCACGTGACCGTGCCGACCACGAGCACGCATGCGGCAAGCTTGAAGCGCCGGCTCGCGGCCTTGATCAGCATCGAGTCCACCAGCATGTTGGCCATGAAAAGGCTGGCGAATACCCCGACGGGTATGCCCATCATGAAGTAGAAGGTGTTGTAGAGATAGAACCAAAAGTTTGCGTCCGCGAAAAGGTCGTAATAGTTTCTGAGGCCTACCCACTGCAGGTCGACGGAGGGTTTCAAACTCCAGTTGGTGAAGCTCATGTAAAGGCTCAGCAGAACTGGGCCCGCGGTGAAGCAGAGGAACCCGATGAGGTTCGGCAGGAGGAATCCCATCCCCGACAGCAGATTGGCTTTTTCCCTTCGTGAGAGCTTCATCGGCCTATCTCCTCAAGCTGCATCCTTATCGGCTCGGCTCCGTTCTTGAGCATCTTGTTGTAGATCAGGGTCATCCGCGGGTTCCTTTTGATTGTGCGCGCGATCTCGAGATCTATTTCCCTTGCGGCAGCCTGCAGGATTCTTCTGACCCCATCCCTGGTGATGTTCTCGGTGGCGATCAGGTTCTCGGTGGCGTTCCAAAAAATCCGGTTGATCGTGGCGTTGGGTATGAACTGGCTTCTCGGGTTCATGAAACTGTCAGGGACAGCCTTGAGCGACATCTCGTGGACCTCGACCTCGTCAGGCCAGTCAGGATGGATGAAGAGCTCGATCTTGTTGTACTTCATGTTTCCCGGCTTGCTGTCCGCGCCCTCGTTGATTGTACGGCTGTACTCCTTGGTTGTGAGGAATTGAAGGAAACAGAGGCCGCCCTCGATGTTCTTGGACATCTTGTTGATACCGTTGCATCTGGCTCCGAAGGGAGTGTAGCGCCTTGATCCCTCGAAGCGCGGAACAAGACATGCGCCCATCCTGAGGACTTCTGGAGCCTCCTTTTCAGGCCTGCCGGGGTTTTCCATCAGCCATTCCTCCCTTTGCCGTGTCTGGTTCTCGACAAACCTGCGGAATTGTATGAGCATCCATCTTGATCCCCAGAACATGGCTACCTTGCCCTCGCCGAACCATGACATGTTCCCTCCCCAGCCTCCCTGGGAGGTTATGGCAGCCATTTCAGTGGGAGTGGGCTCGACCTTGTGCCTGTAGAGCAGGTCGTGCTTGAACATGAAGGCATCAACTGCCTCCTCGGTGTCCAGGAGTGAACGGGTGCCGTCGTCGTTGATGGTTTTGCCGCCTTTCCCCCAGAGGATGGTCATAACATCTGAGCCGGCAGTCCCGAAGATAGAAGGAACACGGGCTTTCGGGTCGGAGGATACAGTGAGCCTCTTGGCGATCTCGATGTACTTGTCCCAGGTCAGGTCCTCCGGCGGATAGGGAACGTTGTACTTGTCGAAGATGTTCTTGTTGTAGAGCATGAAGGAATGGTAAACGTTGCATGGGTATATGAACTGTCTCTCATGTAGATCCCCATGCTCGTCGGGGACCTTCATCAGGACGAATGGCCTGACCTCCTCATGAAGTGTATCGGGGCCGAAGCCCATCTCCTTGGCCTTCTCGGTGACATCGAGCAGTATGCCGGCATCCAGATACGTCTGGAAGGTGCTCTCGTACACATCACTTATATCCGGCCCCATGCCGGCGGAGCTTTGGACGACGACTTTCATCACCTGGCTGTTGTCCGGGTCTATCCTGAGGAAATGCTCAGGAAACATCTTGTTGAAAGCATCCACCTGGGGGCCTCTCTGCGGGTTTGGGTCGGTGGTCCAGACGAGGTCTTTCCTCTGGCCTGAGCGAGGAGGAGGGACAAGAGAGTAAGCTATCAGAGACAAAACGCCCAACCCAATAAGAACAATAATTATGAAACTCCTGGTCGTCATGTTAGATACGCTTTATATCCTTGAATTCTTTTCGTTGATCTCGGTAATGCTGACTTGTCCAAATAAAACGCGAGGTGTGACTTTAGCACGGCATTTTGAAAAATCAAACGCCGAGTTTTTCAATTATGTCTGCGATGACCACCGGGCGGGAATAGAGGTCCCGCGAATCTGAATAAAGTATGGCTTTTCCCCTGAGTTTGTCGAACTGCTCGCCGTGGAGGGCGATAAGCTCGGCAAGCTTGGCATTAAGCGATGTCTGGGTGAATTTGTCACCCTCGATGACAGCGCCGGCACCAGATTCCAGGACATGGAAGGCATAGCCGCAGTTGGATGTCGCTATCACCGGGACTCCGGCGATAAGCGCCTCGACGATGGCGTTGCCTGTGTTCTCGGATAAGGCTGGATGAAGGAGCAGGTCGGCGGCGGCAAGGAATTCGGGGACGTTGTCCACACCGCCGGTGAAGACCGTCTGCCCGGCGACGCCGAGCCTCTCGGCCATCGAACGCATTTCCGGTTCATCACCCTTGCCTATGACGAAAAGCCTTGTTGCGGAGCGAATGGACTCCGGAAGCGCGGCCAAAGCACGCAAAGATCTGGAGACACCCTTCCTTTTGAAATCCGACCCGATCATAAGCAGCATGCAGCAAGCCTCGGAACCCCCCAGACGTGCCCTGAACTCGGCTCTTTTCCCAAGACATGACCTTATCTTGTCTTTCTCGATGCCCGGGGGCACCTCGTGAAAACGCTCATCCTGAGTCCCGTACTCCTCACGGTAGATCCTCTTTTGTATTCCCGACAACGCCAGAATACGTGTCTTGCCCTCAGGCGAGAACACCGCCCTCTCGAGTTCCAGAAACACGCGGTGCCTCGGTGTGAGCCTGGAGATGAAGGGCTTTGACTTGGATACCCTTGCAAAGCACACATCGGCGCAGTAGTAGAGGTCAAGCCACGGCATCTTGTTGAAACCGACAACAAGGTCGAAGGCCCCCGCCTCAAGCAGAGGCCTGACGTTCATGACGAAGGACATGCAACGCCCATGGTTGGTGATTCCACGGTGCCTCACATCCACGATTTTGATCCTCTTGTCCTCGACGAAAGCAGGGATGTCGCCTTCCCAGCCCATCGTGAACACGCTGATCGAGTGCCCTCGGGAGGCGGTCTCCATGAGTATCCTCAGAAAATTTTTCTCCAGTCCCCCGAAGGGATAATACCTGAAAATGCAGAATGCCAGCTTCATATCAAATCCATGTGCCAGAGTCGATTACAAAATGAGCCACGGCGAAATGGCAGGCGCAGACAGTTTCGGGCATGCACCAGCCAAAAATGATATCACCCGTCACCTATGCTAACACCGCAACACTTGTTTTTCAATGCCATCAAATATTTTTCATTTTCTTGCGCCGGCCTTTTGTAAACTTGCGAGAAGGCTGTAGATTAGGGCTTTTCAAAAAATGTTTACTGGGACAACGGATGTTAAACAAGCACAACTTGGTATTTCTGGGGCCCCCTGGCGCCGGCAAAGGCACGATAGCCCAGCTTTTGGCCAGGGACAGCGGGCTGGTGCACATCTCTACCGGGGACATCTTCCGGAATGAGATCGGCAGCGGCACGGAGCTAGGTAAAAAGGCCAGGGGATATGTTGACAGCGGCGGGCTGGTACCCGACGACCTGGTCTCGGAAATGGTCGGGGCAAGACTTTCAAGACCAGATTGCACGCCGGGTTTCATACTGGACGGCTTCCCACGTACACTAAACCAGGCCGGACTGCTCAAGCCAGCCCTCTGCAGGATCGGCAAAAAACTCGACTGCGTGGTCAATTTCGAGGCACCGTACGATCTGCTTGTCAAAAGGCTCACCGCAAGAATCATCTGCAGTAAATGCGTCACAAACTACAACAGGCTCTTCTCGCCGCCGCAGAAAGACGGGGTCTGCGATCTTTGTCAGGGTGCCCTTTACAGCCGCCCGGATGACTCCCTCGATACCGCTATCGACAGGCTGAGGGTCTACAAGGAGCAGACGGAGCCGCTTATCGAGTACTACCGTGACGAGGGTATCCTTGTCTCGGTTGACGGCTCGCAAAGCAAGGAGATCACCTATCCGATGGTGTTGGAGGTTCTTCGTTGACCATCGGGAGGAAATATGTCCGGCATTCCGATGAGGACATCTGTGGAATCCGCAAGGCAGCGAAAGCGGCGGCTTCGGTAAGGCATAGCCTTTCCGGGCTTGTCATGCCTGGAATGACCACAGGCGACATTGACAGGATTGCAGCGGGGCTCATCTCTGCCGAAGGCGGCACGAGCGCATTCTGCGGGTACCGGGGGTTTCCCGGGAACCTGTGTGTTTCAATCAATGACGAGGTCGTGCATGGTATCGGCTCTTCGAGTCGAAGTATCCAGAGGGGAGATCTGGTGAGCATTGATGTGGGTGTCAAACTGGGAAGCTGTATTGGAGATACGGCGACAAGCTTCATCGCCGGGGGGGGCGAGCCGGAAGATGATGTGAAGAGGCTGATGGCCGGGACGCTGATGGCACTTGAAGCCGGGATCAAGGCGGCTGTGCCAAGCGCCCGGGTGGGCGACATCAGTGCAGCTGTGGAGGAGACCGCAAAAAGGTACGGCCTGGGCATAGTGAGGGAATATGTCGGCCATGGATGCGGGAAAAGGCTGCACGAGCCCCCGGAGATACCGAACTTCACCAGCCGCGACAAAGGAGTGACCCTGCGCCCTGGGATGGTCCTCGCCATCGAGCCGATGTTGAATCTTGGCAGGGGGAATGTTATTGTTGACAGGGACGGATGGACTGTGCGGACTAAAGATGCCAGCCTCTCCGCCCATTTTGAACATATGGTACTGATTACCGATTCCGGTCCGGAGATTCTTACATGGCCAAAGATGTGATCACAGTCGAAGGTGTCGTAAGGGAGCTGCTTCCAAACACCATGTTCAAGGTAGAGCTGGAGAACAATCATGTCGTTCTTGCCCATATCAGCGGCAAGATGCGGCTGAATTTCATCCGGATACTGCCAGGAGACACGGTTGTAATGGAGATGTCGCCCTACGATCTTGGCAAGGCACGGATAATCTTTCGCAAGAAGTGAGCGGCCTCCTGCGGGGCATGAGGCTAGATCAAGCCAAGCCTGACGGTTTGTCTCGACAGGCGGCTTGACTTTTGTTCCCATCGAGGAATTCCATGGTTGACGAGCCGATGAGCCAGTTTCGAAACTCCCTGTGGCCTCCCAAAGGGTCAGGGCGGAGGCACGGCATGCGCCACGGCGAAATGGCGGGCACAGACAGCTTAAGGTATGCACCAGCCATTTCGCCGCACCGTCTGCCGCACCTGCGCTCCCAACGCGGTTCACGCGGAGTTTTGAAACTGGCTCCAATCGCAAAACTTTGCGGGAAGAGTCCGGCTTGTGTGGATGACTCCGGCACGGAAGGCTGCCTGCCCGATTCCCCCAATACACGCCAGGCCCCGGACTCCGACTGCAGCTCTCCCATTCACGACAGCTGGCTCGCCCCGGCTTTGACCGGCGCGGCAATCGCATATCTCGCATCCAACCTCCTGACATCTCTCATCTATGATCTCTCTCGCTCACATGACATCCCGGATATCATGTCCTACTCGATTGCTGTAATGACAATGCCCCTGCTCGTGATCGCCGCTGTTATGGCCTCCTATGTTTTGTTTGCCTGCGGGGAACCGTTTCTCAAGGCCTTCCGGCTAGAAAAATGGCGATGGTCCTATATTCCCATGGCTGTCGCCCTCGAGACAGCTTTTTTCATCCCCATGGCCCTTGTGGCACTCGCCTCTGTAAAGGCAACCGAATACGTCAGGGACAATGTCGCGCCGGAATGGGCACATTATCTCGACACATCACAGCAATTCAGGGAATACCTGCTCAACATGGACTGGAATCTCTTTATGGTTGTCGCGGCAGTCTCGGTCATTGTCGCGCCGGTCGTCGAGGAGATTGTCTTCAGAAGAATACTCTTCTCCTTCATGTCCCCCAAGATCGGTGTCCCCGCCGCATTCGCCGCCGCATCAGTCATCTTCGCCGCAATTCATTTCAGAGTCGCCGACTTCCCCACACTGCTCGCATTGGGATGCATCTGGCAGGCACTGTACATATACCACTCCTCTTTGTATCTCCCCATACTCTATCACTCATTCCATAATGCTGTCGCCGTATTGCTCGTGACCATGATGCGGCTCGGGGTGATGCCTGTATGATGAGTTTTACCACTTTACAGTACATGGTTCACTATGCGGCGCTTGAATAATGCCCGAGATGCTGTACACTACTCACAGCATCATAGATATGGAGGTACAATTATGAAATTGCGTCTGTTTGTTTTGGGCTTGCTTGCATTTTTGCTTGTTCTGCCATTGTCTTCAACTGAGTTTAAAACCGAAGGGTACGAGGAGGTCGATGAGAAAACGTTGGAACTCAAGCCCGAGGACTACAGGAACAAAAAGATATTCTACCAAGGGGTATATGCCAGCACGCAGACATCATTTCCGCCTTACGTCGAACGTTCGGGGATCAAGGCCGGCAAGCACTATTGGCTGCTCGTCACACCGCACAATCTTCCTGTGATAGTTAAAAAAGGCAAGGATTTCGACGAGCCCGTTGCAGCGTTGAAGCGCAACAGCACTCTCAAGCTCTACGGCAAGATAAAAAAATTCAAGTACAAGCCCGATCTCTCCACCTTGCCCCAGTATTATTTAGATCTTGACTATCTGGAGGTCATCGAGGAGGCTGAAGATGCCGAGGAGCCCAAGACCCCAGAGGAAAAGTGGCGCGAGCGTGTAAGGGACATCAAAGAGAGGGAAAGGCTCTTCCGTCCACCTTTGCCACCAAAATGAATTCCATCTACTCCGCTACGACGGGAATAATGATTACCGCCTATAATGGCGAATAAGGATACAAATGGGAGTGTCTAAATTACCCGAGTTGCGTATAGGCGGTCATGTCGTCCGCTTCCCCGTCATCCAGGCAGGAATGGGAGTTCGTGTCGGTACAGGGGAATTAGCAGGCACCGTGATAAACGAAGGAGGGATTGGTGTCATTGCCAGTGTCGGTCTTGGCGGTTTTACTGCAACTGCGGGGAAGGGATATGTTGAGGAAAGCAACAAGCAGCTTGGTGTGGAAATTCAGGACGCACGGCGCATTTCCAACGGCAAAGGCCCCCTTGGTGTAAATGTGATGGTGGCTCTTACGAATTACGAGAGCCTGGTACGCAGAGCGGTTAGTGAAGGTGTTGATCTGATTATTTCAGGCGCTGGGCTTCCCTTACGATTGCCTGGATACGTAAACGAAAAGGTTGCATTGGTTCCAGTTGTGTCCTCAGGTCGTGCTGCTGAATTGCTGTTGCGAATCTGGAAAAAGAAATACAACCGTATTCCCGATGCGATTATTTTGGAAGGTCCATTTTGCGGAGGACATCTGGGGTTCACCGTAAGCCAGATTGAACATCCGGAAACATGCAGCCTCGATATTCTTTTAAGAGACACCAAAAAGGTGTTGGCCAGATATGGAGAGGCTGAGTCACGTATTCCGCTGATTGCCGCAGAAGGGGTGAATGGTATCGATGATATAGAACGGTTTATCTCAATGGGATTCCAGGGCGTTCAAATAGGGACTCGTTTTATTTGTATGAAGGAGAGCGGAATGGAACAGGCCGGCCAGGAAATATATATTCGGGCGAAGAAAGAAGATGTCGTTGTGATTCAAAGCCCTGTAGGATTGCCGGTGCGAGTATTGAAAACGCCTTTAGTCGAGCGTATAGCTGGAGGGAAAAAAGAGAAATTCACATGCAATTATAAATGTCTGCATACATGTGACATAAAAAAGGTTCCCTTCTGTATCGCAAAAGCACTGCTGTCGGCACGTCTTGGAGATTACGAGAATGGGCTTTTTATGACAGGCTGTAACGTTGAAGAGATAAAAAATACTATGACAGTTCACGATTTTTTCCAATCGTTATCCTAGAGCCGATTTCAAAACTACCCGTGGCCGCGCGGCATGGTATTTTAAATGCGTGGCATCCGCGACAAAACGGTCTGCTGCCCAGAGGATTGGGGCTGAGGCACGGCAACCGGTGCGGTGCCTGGGCATACCACGATGCAGTTCTCGGCACTCACAGTTATGGCGGCTACACCGGAGGCCGCTTCCTCGCGGAAAATAAAGTCCGTGACGATACCCTCCACTTTGAACGCCTTGATCATATTGTCGCCAAAATCGTCCGACCCGATGCAGGCGACCAGAGCTACACCGGCCCCCGATGAGAGCCTTGCCGCGGCCACGGCTTGATTGGCACCCTTCCCGCCGCCGGCGGTCATGAAGGCTCCACCGCCCACAGTCCCCCCCGGAAGCGGGAGCCTAGGGGCAATGGTTGTCATATCAAGGTTCGAGCTCCCTACAACCGCAATCATCCTCTGCATACACACCTCTGTGATATATTTTTGGCCAAAAGATGCTTCCGTGTTTGAATTGACAGCAAAGTCTAATATACTCCACGCGCTCAGGATTTCATGCTTAACAGCAAGAGGACAGGATGAAAAGTTTGAGGAACATAGCGATAATCGCACACGTTGACCATGGCAAGACGACGCTGGTTGACAGCATACTCAGGGAGGTGGGTTTTTTCTCAGGGAGGAATGACGAGCAGGATTGTTTCCTTGACAGCAACGATCTCGAGCGCGAGCGCGGGATAACAATCCTCTCGAAAAACATCAGCATATCGTACAAAGATCTCAAGATAAATGTGATAGACACTCCCGGCCACTGCGATTTCGGAGGGCAGGTCGAGAGGGTGCTCAGACTCGCCGACGGGGTGTTGCTGCTGGTCGACGCCGCGGAGGGCCCTATGCCGCAGACAAGATTCGTGCTGGACAAGGCTTTGAAGCTCAGGCTTAAGCCCTTGGTGATAATCAACAAGATAGACAAGCCTGACGCACGCCCCGGCGTGGTCCACAACAAGGTCTTCGATCTCTTCGCGGATCTGGGCGCCACCGACGATCAACTTGACTTCCATTTGATGTACGGCAGCGGCAGGAACGGCTGGGTTGACGAAAGACTCGACGGGCCGAGGAACTCCGTCGTCCCGCTGCTCGACGCGATAATAAAGCATATACCGGCTCCGGAGACAAGGCAGGGGCATGTGCAGATGCAGATCGCCACTTTGGACTACTCGGAGTTCGTCGGCAGAATCGGCATCGGCAGGGTTTATCGCGGCTCCCTCGACATCTCCACTCCTCTATGCCACATAAAGAACGACGGGACATTTGTGCAGACCAAGATAAAGCAGCTCTTCACCTTCCAGGGGCTTGACCGCAGGGAGACCGCATCGGTGGCTTGCGGGGACATCTGCGCAGTGGTCGGCATCGAGGGGATAGACATCGGCGACACACTGTCCGACATGAGGAGCCCCGAGCCACTGCCACCCATAAAACTCGACGAGCCCACGATCTCTATGGTGTTCAGCGTCAACAACTCCCCCTTTTACGGCAAGGAAGGCACCTTTGTCAGCAGCAGGCACCTGCGCGGGCGCCTTTTCAAGGAGACCGAGAGGGATGTGGCGCTGCAGGTCAATGATATGGGTGGCGACGCATTCAACGTCATGGGGAGGGGCGTGCTGCATATCTCGATACTTCTGGAGAACATGCGCAGGGAGGGATATGAGGTATCCGTGGCCCAGCCCCAGGTCATCCGCAAGGTCATAGACGGGGTGGCGCATGAGCCGATGGAGGTGCTGGATGTTAACGTGCCGACAGAATCCGCAGGCAAAGTGATCGAGATCGTCGGCAGCCGCCGGGGCGAGCTGAAAAATATGGATTCACACGGCAGCAGGCGAAACCTCGAGTTCATCATACCCACACGCGGAATAATCGGCCTGAGAAGCAAGATCATGACCGCCTCGGCAGGCGAGGCTATCGTGTCGCATATCTTCGACCATTATGCCCCGGCAAGGGGGGAGATATGCCAGAGGACAAACGGCGTGCTCGTAAGCATGGGCGAAGGTGTCGCTACAGCCTACGCAATTGACTACCTGCAGCAAAGGGGCATCTTCTTCATACCCCCCAACACGAGGGTGTACGAGGGTATGATCGTTGCCGAGCACTGCAAGGAGGGCGACCTGACGGTGAACCTCCAGCGCTCGAAGCAGCTGACCAACATACGTGCCGCATGCTCCGACAAGGCTTTGAAAATCGCCCCGCACAAAAAAATGTCCCTCGAGGAAACCCTCGAGTACATCGCCGCGGACGAGCTTGTCGAGGTCACGCCAAAAAACATCAGGATGAGAAAACGATACCTTTCCGAGCTCGAAAGAAAAAGAAATCGCTGATTGACGGAGCCAATTTCAAAACTACCCGTGGCCACGCGGCTTGCCATTTTGGATGCGAGGCCACGCCGATGCGGAAGCGGGAACTGCTCGCCATAGACATTCGAGTACATCCTCATGGACATGCCTATGTTTTTGAGGTTGCTGATGCAGGAAATCTTGCGCGCCGACTCTCTGTCCACGTTGATGGCTGGTAAAAGCGCCGCCACCGCGATCAGGCAGACAAGCATGGCGATGATGACCGCCAGCTCGGTCATGGTGAAAAATGATTTCACACTCTTTACTCAGACATTTAATTCTTCACGAACCATAGACAGTGATATGGTCTGTGCGGCAGATTCTTCTGCCTTGGCCTTACGCAGATCTCGCAGATCTTCGAAGTCTTCAAGCTCGTCTTTAACTTTCTCGAACTCCTCATAGGGCAGGACGGCAAAGGCCTTCTTACCGTCTCGCTCCAGAATACTAGGGTGCAGTGTAATCATAACATTTCTCCTCAAATATGCCGGTATGCGTCTCGACGATGAGCAATCCGGTACACCACGATATCTCTATCGTCCTCGATTTCGAACAAGACACGGTATTGTCCGACACGCAAACGGTACTCTGGTGTAAAATTGGTGAGTCGTTTCACATCACCAGACAAATCATCTTTTAATAGCTCAAGCGCATCCACAATTTGGGTGGCATCCTGTTTCTGGATGCGACGCAAATCTTTCTTTGCCCTTGGTTTTAGCCCAATTGCGTATTTCATGCCAGTAAAGTACTCCGTATAAGAAGGAGTTTCAATCCCAATAGCGAACAAGTTATCAAATAGTTGTCAAGAGCCAGTTTCAAAACTACCCGTGGTTATGCGGCCTTCTATTTTTGGATGCAAGGCCACGCCGTAAGCGAACCGTGAACCATGGACCGTGAACCGTGAACCGTGAACCGTGAACCGTGAACCGTGAACCGTGAACCGTGAACCGTGAACCGTGAACCGTGAACCGTGAACC